>JAPSIX010000145.1 GCA_031178475.1 Microbacterium sp.
GCCGAGGCGCTGCTGGTCGAGGTGCTCGCCCGGCTGTCGGAGCCGCGAAAGGCCTGACCCGAAGCGCGGTCAAAATGGTACATTGGGATGGTGGATACCACGTACGTGGCACCGATGGGCGACCGGGGGCGGCTGGTGGTCCCGGCCGATCTGCGGGCCAAACAGCAGTGGCAGCAGGGGACGCCGCTGCTCTTCATCGAGACTGAGGCAGGAGTGCTGCTCGCCACGCGGGAACAGGCGAAGCGGATCATCCGCTCGCAACTGGCCGGAACCGACCTCGTGGCAGCACTGCTGGACGAGCGCCGTCGAGCGGCACAGGCGGAAGACGCAGCGTGAGCGTCCTCGACGCGTCGGCGGTGCTCGCGTTCCTGCAAGGTGAGCCGGGTGCGGACCGCGTCGAATCCGCCCTGGACGGTGGAGTGATCGGGGCAGCGAACTGGTCCGAGGTCGCCCAGAAGGTGCGCTCCTCGGGAGCCGATTGGGGCATCACGCGCAGCCTGTTGCGCAGCTATGAGCTCACGATCGCCCCTGTGACGGAAGCGGATGCCGAAGGGGCGGCCGCTCTGTGGCGGCGTGGTTCCGGGCTGTCGCTCGGAGATCGGCTCTGCCTGGCGCTCGCCGAACGACTCGACCGCTCGGTGCTGACGGCGGATCGGGCATGGGGCGATTCCGATCGGATCGTCCAAGTGCGCTGAGGCCGCGACACGGGACGGCGTCGGGGCCGGCCGATAGGGTGGGAGGGTGAGCATGGACATCGAGATCGGCCGAGGCAAGCGCGCTCGCCGCGCGTACACGTTCGACGACATCGCGGTCGTGCCGTCGCGGCGCACCCGCAACCCCGAGGACGTCTCGACGGCGTGGTCCATCGACGCGTACCCCTTCGACATCCCGGTGCTCGGTGCGCCGATGGACTCGGTGGTGAGCCCGAAGACCGCGATCATGCTCGGCAAACTCGGCGGGCTCGGCGTGCTCGACCTCGAAGGACTGTGGACGCGCTACGAGAACCCCGAGCCGCTGCTCGAGGAGATCTCGTCGCTGCCCGACGAGCAGGCGACCCTGCGGATGCAGCAGCTGTACGCCGAGCCGATCAAGCCCGAGCTCGTCAAGCAGCGACTCGCCGAGATCCGCGAGGGTGGCGTCACAGTGGCCGGCTCGCTCACCCCGCAGCGCACGCAGGAACTGTACGAGACCGTCGTCGCGGCCGGCGTCGACCTGTTCGTCATCCGCGGCACGACCGTGTCGGCCGAGCACGTCTCCAGCGACGCCGAGCCGCTCAACCTGAAGAAGTTCATCTACGACCTCGACGTGCCCGTGATCGTCGGCGGCGCCGGTACCTACACCGCGGCGCTGCACCTCATGCGCACGGGCGCCGCCGGCGTGCTCGTCGGGTTCGGCGGTGGCGCCGCCTCCACCACCCGTGTCACCCTCGGCATCCACGCGCCCATGGCCACCGCCGTGTCCGACGTCGCCGCCGCCCGGCGCGACTACCTCGACGAGTCTGGCGGGCGCTACGTGCACGTCATCGCCGACGGCGGTGTCGGCACCTCGGGCGATGTCGTCAAGGCGCTGGCGATGGGGGCGGATGCCGTCATGCTCGGCGTCGCGCTGGCGCGCGCCACCGACGCTCCCGGCCGCGGCTACCACTGGGGTCCCGAGGCGCACCACTCGCAGCTTCCGCGCGGCCGCCGGGTCGCCGTGCAGGGCATCGCCACGCTGGAGGAGATCCTGTACGGGCCCGCTCCGGTCGCCGACGGCACCGCCAATCTCATCGGCGCGCTGCGCAAGTCGATGGCGACCACCGGATACTCCGACCTGAAGGAGTTCCAGCGGGTGGAGGTCGTGCTCGCCCCGTACGAGCTGGGATGACCGACAACAGCCCCGACCCGGCCGCACTGCCGGAGTTCCCTCCGACTCTGCGCGAGGTGATGCTGCGGGGGCGCTGGCTCGGCACGCTGGCGCTGTGCCTCGTCGTCGCCGGAGTGTTCGCGTGGCTGGGACAGTGGCAGCTGGCGCGTGCGATCGACACGGACCCGCCCGCCCCCGGAGCCACCGAGAAGGTGCTGCCGCTCACCGAGGTCGTGCAGCCCGGCGAGTACCTCGCCGAATCCCGCGGCGGCCAGCGGGTGCGCACCACCGGAACGTGGGTGCCGCAGGACTTCATCGTCGTCGAGTCACGCTTCAACGACGACGTCGAGGGGTACTGGGTCACCGGCCAGCTGCGCGTCGCCGAGCGCACCTCCATCGCCGTCGCGCTGGGCTGGGCTCCGACCAGGGAGGACGCCGATGCCGCGGCATCCGCTCTGGCAGAGGCCGGCGCCGTCGAGGCGGAGATCGTCGGCCGCGTCATCGACGACGAAGGCGTCTCCGTACCGCCGCGGGACGACCCATGGAAGCTGAGCCGCATGTCGCCGGCCGCGCTCCTCAGCCGCTGGCACGACATCGAGCAACTGGATGTGTACCGGGCGTACCTGGCTTCGGCCGAGGCGCCGCCGGGATTGGTCGACATCGTCTCGCCTCCGCCCGAGGAGAAGTCCCCGGTCAACTGGCTGAACGTCTTCTACGCCGCCGAGTGGGCGGTGTTCGCCGGCTTCGCGTTCTACCTCTGGTACCGGCTGGCGAAGGACCAGTGGGAGCGCGAGGTCGAGGATTTCGAGGACGCGCGGGCGTAGCAACCGGTGAAGGTTCGGTGACCGGCTGCAGAACACTCTTGCCGGATGTCGCAGGCCCCGCCTATGGTCACAGTCATACGTGTGCGCCAGCGCGCGCGTGACGACGGTTTCACGAGAGCCGCCGCCCACTCACCGAGGAGACCACACCGATGATGTCCGCCCCCAGCGACGAGAACCGCCGCGTTCCCGTCGCACACCGAAGCAGGGGGCGCACCGGCGTCCTCGCCATGTCCACCGTGACGGCCCTTTCCTTCGGCTGCCTCGTCGCAGCCCCGGCCCACGCCAGCCCTGCGGGCGATGCGGTGGTGATCAACGAGGCCTATCTGTCCGGCGGCAGCGCCGGCGCCGCGTTCACGAACAAGTTCGTCGAGCTCCACAACCCGACCTCCGCGCCCATCACGCTCGACGGCATGTCGCTGCAGTACCGCTCGGCGACCGGAACGGCCGCGTTCACCGGCGTGGTGCCGCTGAGCGGCGAGATCCCGGCCGGCGGGTACTTCCTCGTGCAGGGCGGCAGCAACGGCACGAACGGCGCGGCGCTTCCCACGCCCGACGCCACCGGCAGCCTGAACCCGAGCGGCACCCGCGGCACGATCGCGCTGGTCGAGGGCACCGACCCCGTCACGCTGCCGGCAGGCTCGGTCGTGACGACCGAAGGCGTCGTCGACCTGCTCGGTTACGGCGACTCGAACACCTTCGAGACGGTGGCCGCCACCGCACCTTCGGGCAACACCGACGTCAAGTCGCTGAACCGCACCGACGGCGCCGACACTGACGACAATTCCGCGGACTTCGTCCTCTCGGCATCCGTCACCCCGCAGAACTCCGGCGGAACCACCGACCCTGGCACGGACCCCGAGCCGAAGCAGGCGACCATCGCCGAGGTGCAGGGCACGGGAGGTGCCTCTCCGCTGAACGGCCAGATCGTCACGGTCGAGGGCGTCATCACCGCCGACTACCGCACCGGCGGGTACGACGGCATCGTCATCCAGACCCAGGGGTCGGGCGGCGAGACGGATGCCACCCCTGGTGCCTCCGACGGCATCTTCGTGTACAACCGGACTGCGCCGGGATCCATCGGCGACCTCGTCACGGTGACCGGCACCGTCGACGAGTACTTCGGGCAGACGCAGATCACCGACGCCACGGTCTCGGTCGTCACCCCCGGCGTCGGCATTCCCGCGCTCACGCCCCTGCCGACCTCCGTCGTCGGCGCCGACCGCGAGGCGTTCGAGAGCATGCTCGTCGCACCGACCGGCACCTACCTGGTGGCATCCAGCCACGAGCTGCGCAACTTCGGCTCGCTCTGGCTGAACCCCGAAGAGTTGAACGTCAAGAGCACCGAGGTCGTGCGGCCCGGCGCTGAAGCGGATGCCATCGCGGCCGCCAACCGCGCCGACCGCATCATCCTCGACGACGGCTTCTCGATCCGGGCCACCAGCTCCGCGCACGTGAACGACCAGCCGTACTTCACCAAGGACACCGTGGTGCGCAACGGCGACGCGGTCGACTTCGGCGACAACGGCTTCGTGCTGCAGTACGGGTTCGACAACTGGCGCCTGCAGCCCGTGAAGCCGCTGGACTCGGCGAGCCCCGAGGCCGAGAAGGTCTCGTTCGTCACGAACAACCCGCGGCCCGAGGTGCCGTCGGTCGGCGGCGACGTGCAGGTCGCGTCGTTCAACGTCTACAACTACTTCACGACGCTCGACCACGAAGACGCCCGCGGTGCGGAGAACGACGCGCAGTTCGCCATCCAGAAGTCGAAGATCGTCGAGGCGATCAACGGACTGGATGCCGAGATCGTCGCGCTGATGGAGATCGAGAACTCGGTCAAGTTCGGGCCAGACCCGGATGTCGCTCTGGCCGACCTCGTGGACGGGCTGAACGCCGCCGCAGGCAGCGAGGTGTGGGACTTCGTCCCGACGCCCGCACCGCTCGCGGACGCCGCCACGACCGACTACATCACGAACGCCATCATCTATCAGAAGGGCGAAGTCGAGCTGAAGGGCGAGAGCGCCACGATCAGCGACGAGACCGTCTGGGGCAACGCGCGCGAGCCCATCGCTCAGGCGTTCGACATCGACGGTCGCGTGGTCACCGTCGTCGCGAACCACTTCAAGTCGAAGTCGGGCGACGGCGCCGAGCCGGCCGACGGCCAGGGGCACTTCAACGCTGATCGCGTCAGGCAGGCCG
>JAPSIX010000146.1 GCA_031178475.1 Microbacterium sp.
CACGATCTCTTGATCCCTGAGGAGGACGCGCATGGCACGCATCGGTGAAAGCGCTGACCTGTTCAAGTGCTCATTCTGCGGAAAGAGCCAGAAGCAGGTGCAGCAGCTCATCGCCGGACCCGGCGTGTACATCTGCGACGAGTGCGTCGAGCTGTGCAACGAGATCATCGAGGAGCGCATGGCCGAGGCCGGCAGCGGCCCGGTGGCGGACTTCGACCTGCCGAAGCCTCGTGAGATCTTCAGCTTCCTCGAGGAGTACGTCGTCGGGCAGGAGCCGGCGAAGAAGGCGCTCGCGGTGGCGGTGTACAACCACTACAAGCGCGTCCGCACTCGCGGCACCCTGCAGCCGGCCGAGCAGAAGGCCGACGAGATCGAGATCGCGAAGAGCAACATCCTGCTCATCGGTCCGACCGGGTGCGGCAAGACGTACCTCGCGCAGACCCTCGCGAAGCGGCTGAACGTCCCGTTCGCCGTCGCCGATGCCACGGCGCTGACCGAGGCGGGCTACGTCGGTGAGGATGTCGAGAACATCCTGCTCAAGCTCATCCAGGCCGCCGACTACGACGTCAAGCGCGCCGAGACCGGCATCATCTACATCGACGAGGTCGACAAGATCGCCCGCAAGGCCGAGAACCCCTCGATCACCCGGGATGTGTCCGGTGAGGGCGTGCAGCAGGCGCTGCTGAAGATCCTTGAGGGCACGGTCGCGTCGGTGCCCCCGCAGGGCGGCCGCAAGCACCCGCACCAGGAGTTCCTCCAGATCGACACCACGAACGTGCTGTTCATCGTCGCCGGGGCGTTCGCCGGGCTCGAAGACATCGTCTCCTCGCGCGTCGGCAAGCACGGCGTCGGGTTCGGCGCGCCGCTGCACGACAAGGGCAAGGACCTCGACTTGTTCAGCGAGGTGCTTCCCGAAGACCTGCACAAGTTCGGCCTCATCCCCGAGTTCATCGGACGACTCCCCGTGGTCGCCTCGGTGTCGCCCCTCGACCAGGACGCGCTCATCGACATCCTCACCGGCCCGCGCAACGCACTCGTCAAGCAGTACCAGCGCATGTTCGAGCTCGATGGCGTCCAGCTGGAGTTCGAAGAGGAGGCGCTGCGATCGATCGCCGATCTCGCCGTCGAACGCAAGACCGGCGCGCGCGGTCTTCGAGCGATCCTTGAGGACGTGCTCGGTCCGATCATGTTCGAGATCCCGTCGGCTGACGACGTTTCCAAGGTCGTCGTGACCAAGGCGGCTGTCGACGACGGCGCGCCGCCCACGATCGTGATGGAGCGCAAGCGCAAGAGCGCCTGAGAATCCCCGACGTGGGAACGACAACCCCGGGCGGCGCGCCCGAGCCGTGGACGGTCCGGCGCAGTCAGGTCGTCGTCGCCGATCGCTGGATCCGCCTGCGCGCCGACGAATGCGTCGACGGGCATGGACGCACGATCACCCCGTACTACGTGCTCGAGCCGGCCGACTGGATCTCAGTGCTGGCGCTCCATGACGACGACACCGCGATCGTCGTGGAGGAATACCGACATGGCGCCGGCATCGTCGGGCTGGGCACGATCGGCGGAGCCGTGGATGCCGGCGAACAACCCATCGAAGCGGCGCAACGTGAGCTGCTCGAAGAGACGGGATGCCGGGCTGAGGAGTTCGTCGAACTGGGCGCGACCTGGGCGAACTTCGGTAACCACACCAACCGCGTGCACCACTTCCTCGCCCGCGGATGCCGTCGAGTCGCCGCCCAGTCCCTCGATGACACCGAGTCGATCGCGGTGCACCGGCTGCCTCTGCAGGGACTCGGCGAACTGCTCGAGCAGAGCTACCATCAGCTCACCTGGCACAAGGCAGGGACCTGGTTGGCACGGCACCGGGCGTGAGCCGCGGCGAAGCATCTATTAGCAAGTCTTGAGGCGGCTTTCCAGGGGGTCCCGCGTCCCGCGCATGGGCCCTACCCTCGCGACATGCTCGGTGAAAGGTACGTCGAGGCCTTCCATCAGCTGGCAGCGGAGGTGAACGACGCGGGGCTGATGCGAAGACGATACGGCTTCTACTGGTCAATGATCCTCGGTTGGACGTTCGCGGCTTTCGCGATCCTGTTAGCCGTCGCACTGCTGCCTGACACCTGGATCCAGCTGGTGCTCGCAGCCTTGCTCGGACTGGCGATGGCACAGCTCGCGTTTCTCGGTCACGAGGCGGCCCACCATCAGGTGTTCGAGTCACGCCAGTGGAACGAGTGGACCGCGCGAGTGATCGCCGGCCTGCTCACCGGGCTCAGCCTCGGCTGGTGGGTCGACAAACACAGTCGCCACCACGCCAACCCGAACAAGGATCTCGCCGACCCGGACGTGGACGCGGGCGTACTCTCGTTCACACCGGAGAGCACCGACAGACGCTCGGGTCTCGGAGCGAAGCTCGCGCGGTATCAGGGCTACTACTTCCTCCCGCTGCTGGTGTTCGAGGGATTCTCGCTGCACGTCGACTCTGTGCGGACCATCATCAGCCGACCGAAACTCAGATACCGATGGATCGAGATCCTCTTCATCTGCATCCGACTCCTCGGGTATCTCGCGTTCCTGTTCATCGTCCTGCCGCCCGCGATCGCAGTGGCCTTCGTGCTCGTGCAGGTCGGAGTGTTCGGGTTCCTCCTGGGCGGGGCGTTCTCGCCCAACCACATCGGGATGCCGACGGTACCCCATGACGCCGATATCGACTTCCTCCGCCGCCAGGTGTACATGTCACGGAGCGTTCGCGGCGGCTTCCTGGTGCACTTCCTGATGGGCGGTCTCGAGTACCAGGTCGAGCATCATCTCTTCCCGAGAGCTCCGCGCCCCGCACTGCCGGACGTGCAGCGGATCGTGCGCCGATTCTGCGCCCAGCACGGAATCCGGTACACCGAGACGACCCTCGGGGAGGCGTTCCGGACAATAATCGCTTACCTCAATCAGGTCGGCTTGAAGGAACGAGACCCCTACACCTGCCCTCTGGTCCGCCAATACCGCGGCTGACCCACGACGAAAGGAGCCACCATGAAGGTCACTGTCAGCGAGAACATCTGCATCGCATCCGGGAACTGCAGCATGGTAGCGCCACACGTCTTCGCGAATCCACCGGAAGAGGGCGGCTTCGTGCGCCTGCTCGACTCGAACCCGCCCGCGTCGGAGTGGGATGCGGTACGTGAAGCCGAGTCGCTCTGCCCCGCCGCTACCATCCGCATTGACGAGGAAGACGCCAGTGCTTAGGCTCAGGCAGCCAGTCCGCGGCGCTTCAGCAGCGGTTCGAGCACGGCCGCCGTTCTCGCGGAACTGAGTGCGTGCCCCGCGCCGTCGCGAGACCCCGGGCTACCGCCGACATTCCCGCTACAGGCATCGATACGACGGGGTGTCGACGGGTATCCGGGGTGTGGGCGCCGGTCGCTAGTCCTGGAACGGACGGGCGATCACCTCGCCGGATGCCGTGAGCAGGACCTCCCACCCGGCATCCAGCTCGGCAATCGGCCGGCCCTCCAGCCAGGTCAGCGTCCAGTGCCCCTGCAGGCCGCGCCCTTCCACCTCGGCGATCGCGGGGCGCAGGGCTGCGGGAACGGATGCCGGCGGCTCCGCGCCCACAGCCCAGCGGGTGCCCAGTTGCATCATGCCTCCACCGGTGCGAGCTCGATGTCGGTGACGGCGAACTCTTCGGCATCCGTGAACGAAAGCTCCGCGATGCGGCCCACGGCTCGCAGGTCGTCGGCGGCCGCGCGCAGCGCCTCGAGCTTCTCGGCGGGAGCGGCGATCGTCGCGCGAGCCACGGGCGTCTTCTGCGACGCCTTCGCCTCGGTCTTCGCACGCCGGATGCTGATCAGCGCGTCGCTGGCCGCGGCGAGCACAGCCGCGTCGCCGGCGATGCCCAGCGGCTCGGGCCAGGATGCCGTGTGGATCGAGCCCTCTTCGAACCACGACCACGCCTCCTCGGTGGCGAACGAGACGATCGGGGCGAGCAGGCGCAGCAGCGTCGACAGCGCCAGGCGCAGCGCGAGGGCGGCGGATGCCTGCCCCACGTCTGCCTGGTTGTACGCACGCTCCTTGACCAGCTCGAGGTAGTCGTCGCAGAACGTCCAGAAGAACGCCTCGGTCACCTCGAGCGCCTTGGCCTGGTCGTAGTTCTCGTACGCGGCCGTCGCCTCGCGGATCACGCCGTCCAGCGCAGTGAGCATGGACGCGTCGAGCGCGTGCGTGATCTGCGCGCCCTCCGGCACCGGGAACGACAGCACGAACTTCGCCGCGTTGAGGATCTTGATCGCCAGCCGGCGGCCGATCTTCACCTGCGTCGGGTTCTGCGGGTCGAACGCGGCATCCATGCCCAGGCGGCTGGAGGCCGACCAGTAGCGCACGGCGTCCGAGCCGTGCTTGTCGAGGATGTCGGCGGGGGTCACGACGTTGCCCTTCGACTTCGACATCTTCTTGCGGTCGGGGTCGACGATGAAGCCCGAGATGGCGGCGTTGCGCCACGGCGAGCGCGTGTCCTCCAGCGTCGAGCGCAGCATCGTGGAGAACAGCCAGGTGCGGATGATGTCCTGACCCTGCGGCCGCAGATCGAACGGCGCCACGAGGTTCCACAGCTCCTCGTCGCGCTGCCAGCCACCGGCCAGCTGCGGGGTGAGTGAGGAGGTCGCCCAAGTGTCGAGGATGTCCTTCTCGGCCTCGAAGCCACCCGGCACGCCGCGCTGATCCTCCGTGTACCCGGCGGGCACGTCGGTGGTCGGGTCGATCGGCAGCTGCCCGGCATCCGGCACGAGAACCCGGTCGTAGTCGCGCTCGCCGTTCTCGTCCAGCGCGTACCAGATGGGGATCGGCACACCGAAGA
>JAPSIX010000147.1 GCA_031178475.1 Microbacterium sp.
CGCGCCGGTGTCACCCGTGATCTGCGCACCGACGGCTACGGCCGGGAGCGCGTGCTGGCCGGGGCGTTCCGGATGCTGGACACCGCGCTGCTGCGGGTGGGCTCCGAACAGTATGCGAAGGCGCACGGCAGCGTGGGGCTCGTCACGTTGCGCGGTGCGCACGCCGCAGTGCGAGCGGGCCGCGTGGTGGAGCTGCGCTTCCCGGGCAAGAGCGGCCAGCCGTGGGAATCGGAGGTCGATGATCCGGAACTGGCTCGGCTGATCGCGGGGTTGAAGCGGCGCGGCCCCGACGCCCTGCTGCTCGCCTGGCAGGACGAGCGCGCCTGGCATCCGCTGCGTGCTTCCGACATCAACGACGACGTGCGGCGGCGCACCGGTGGCGACTTCACCGCGAAGGACTTTCGCACCCTGCACGGCACGATCGTGGCTGCTCAAGCGCTGGCCGAGATCGGCCCGCGCGCCACCGCCGCGGCGCGCAAGCGTGCAGCGGCGGGCGCCGTACGGCAGACCGCGGGCGCGCTGGGGAACACGCCAACGGTCGCCCGGGCGAGCTACATCGACCCGCGGCTGTTCGACCTGTACGACGAGGGCGTCGTCGTGGACCCGACGCGGCGCATCGAGGGTCAGCTCGTCGAACTGCTCAGCTGAGCTGAACGCGTATCCCGACAGCGACGGGCAACGGGCTAGCGACCACCGCGCCGACCGTCAACCGGGTGTGCGACGACGCGACGCGCGCCTAGCGTCGGGCGCGAATCACGTTCCCGACGAAGGAGGCCGAGATGAGTGACGCACAGCGCGGCAACACGACCCACGGGCCCGAGCTGGACGAGCAGATGAAGCACGAAGCACAGGGCATGGTGCAGGGGCACGGCGCACCACACGCCGAACCGTTCCGTGAGACGGAGCCGCTTCCCGACGACACCGATCCGCAGGAGGTGCAGGAGGCCTTCGCACACGACGACCTGATCGAGTCCGCGAGCTCGGAGGAGGGAGCCGACGATGCGGATCGATGAACTGGAGCGACTGATCGCCGAACCCGGCATCTGGACGTACGCGTACACCGACGGCCCGGTGGGCGAACCTCCGGGGTCGGTGGAGAGCCGCATGCGATCGTTGAAGGACCGGCTGCGGCAGGCGGGTGCGCCTGAGCCCGACGCGGATGCCGTCACTGCGGCGCTCTCGTCGGGCGAGGATGTGGCGTCCCCGTCCGCGCGCTGGGTGCTCGTGCGCGACGGCCAGGTCGTCGCCGACGAGGCCTTCGGGGCCGCGCGGCTCGGGCAGGAGTGTGTCGGGCACGGCGCACATCCCGAGATCGTGCCGCTGCTGCGCCATCTGGCCGCCGAGCGGCAGATCGTCGTCGTGGAGACCGAGCGTGACGGCGCACGGCTCACCCTCGAACGCGTCGGACGAGCCGGACCCGAGAGCAGCCAGGACATCGAGGGCGAGGACGACCAGATCACCAAGGTGCAGGCGGGCGGTTGGGCGCACGCACGGTATCAGCGCCACGCGGAGGATCACTGGCAGCACAACCAGGCGGAGGTCGCCGAGGCGGTGGACCGTCTCGTGCGCGAGCGCCGCCCCGGCCACGTGTTCGTCACCGGCGACGTCCGGGCACGTCAGCTGCTTCTGGAGCGACTCGGACAGGAGGCGCGCGAGATCGCGGTCGAGGTCGACGCCGACACCCGGGCCGAGGGATCCGACGACTCGGCCCTGCGCGAGGCGATCGCGCAGACCCTCGTCACCGCGCAGCGCGACGCCGTCGCGGGGGCGCGCGAGCGGGCGGCAGTGGCGGATGCCAGAGACGGCGCAACCGGTGTGGCCGACGTCGTGGCGGCGCTGCAGCAGGCGCAGGTCGACACGCTGGTGCTCGACCCGAGGATGACGGATGCCGACGCCACCCTGCTCGCATTGGATGCCGAGCCGTGGGTGGCGGTGGACGAGTCGGACGCCTTCGACGCATCCGGCATCCGCCTGCCCGTGCTCGAGGCGCTCGCGCGAGCCGCCGTCCTCACCCGGGCGCGCGTGGTGTTCGACGAGGAGGAGCTCGCCGAGGGCGAGGCGAGGCCCGACGAGCAGGCGACGGCGCCCGTGGCGGCCCTGCGCTGGCCGGCCGAGCCGGCTGCGGCAGCCGCCGCGCAGTCCGAACGATCGACCGAGTAGATGGAGGACGACATGGAGAGCACACCCCGCGACGATGGCACCGAGCAGCCGCTCGATCAGCCGGAGCATCCCAGTCAGGCCGAGGGCGAGGATCCGCAGCGCGCCGGTCAGCACCCCGATCCGCAGCGGCCGCGCCCGTCGCAGGCCGAAGGGGAGGGCGACAGCCGCTCCGAGGAGTGAGCCGAGCGCTTTCGCCGAGCGACCTCGCATCCGGGAGATGGGTGCGGGGTCGTTCGTTCTTGCGGAAGGCCGGTAGACTGATAGCAACGATATCGTCGGAGGTGCATCATCATGGCGCAGCTGCTGATCCGGAATCTGCCTGACGACGCGAAATCGGCGCTCCGCCGGCGGGCCTCAGGGAACGGCCGATCGATGGAGGCGGAAGCGCGCGCTCTGCTGGTGGACTTCCTCCTGCCGAGCGCCGACGATCCCGTACTGCTCTGGCTGGACGACGCGGGGCAGTTGAGGAGCGAAGACGGCGGCGTCACGCTCCCGATCCTTGAGCGGCAAGCGCCTCGCGGACTCGATCTCCCATGATCCTCGTCGACACCAACATCTGGTCCGAGACTCTGCATCCAGGGCCCTCGGCGACGGTGCTCACGTGGATGCAGTCCCATCACCGCGATCTCTACATGCCGGTCGTCGCCGTGCACGAACTGCGTGCGGGAATGCTCCTCCTGCCCGAAGGAAGGCGTCGCGATGACCTCCCCGAGCGCATTGACCGGATGCTGGGGCGACTCGCACCACGAGTCGTCGACTATGACGCGCGCGCGGCGGAAGCCCATGCCCGGATTCGCGCCGCAGCGCAGACTGAAGGACGTGCACTCTCCGCCGAAGACGGGCAGGTGCTCGGTATCGCCATCGCGCACGGCGCGGCGATCGCCACACGCAACGTACGCGACTTCGCCGGTCACAGCGTGGACATCGTCGACCCCTGGGCAGCCGCGCCCGACCCCTGACCGATGGCCGGGAGGGCTACTCCTGCAGGGGCACGAAGCTGTACAGGCCGGAATCCTGCCGCACCCGCAGGTCGTCGCCGCGGCGGTCCACGACGGTCATGACCCCGGCCACCGGCGCCACCATCCGGCCGCCCTCGGCGAGCTGACCGGCGAGCTCGGTGGGCAGTGTCTCGGCGGCGGCGGAGACGAGGATGCGGTCGAAGGGCGCCTCGTCCGGCAGGCCGCGCCGGCCCGCGGTCGCCTGCCGGATCTCCGGAACGGCCCCGGCTCCGGCATCCGCCCACTCGGCGAGCCTGTCTCGGCCGAAGCGGACGAGGTCCGGAACGATCTCGACGCCGATGACCCGGCCTGCCGGTCCGGCGAGCGCGGCGAGCATCGCGGTCGTCCACGCGGATCCGCTGCCGACGTCGAGCACGCGGTCGCCCTCCTGGACATCGAGCAGCTGCAGCATCCGCTCCACGGTCGAGGGCTGGGAGTTCGTGGCGTCCCACCCGATCATCACGGGGCGATCGACATCGGCGAGGTGACGGACCTCGGCCGGCAGGAACAGCGCGCGCGGCGCGGCCTTCATCGCGGCGCGGACGCGCGATGCGGTCTCCGGGGCGACGTGGATGCCGGCCATGAATCGAGGGTACGCGCTTTGCCCGCTACCGCCGTCGATAGGCTCGACCCAGACCGAGGGGGCCTATGAAGACCGACTTTCGCACGCTGATCCCGGCGTACCGCGCACCGCGCGGAAGGTTCGAGGTGGTCGACGTTCCGCGGCTGCAATATCTGATGGTCGACGGGCACGGCGACCCGAATACGTCCACGTCCTACGCAGACGCCCTCGCGTCGATCTACCCGGCGGCGTACGCGCTGAAGTTCCTCAGCAAGCGTGAGCTCGATCGCGACTATGTGGTGCCGCCGCTGGAGGCGCTGTGGTGGGCCGACGACATGGATGCGTTCACGAGCGCGCGCGACAAGTCCCGATGGGACTGGACGGTCATGATCCTCACTCCGGACTGGCTGAGTGACGAGCACCTGGATGCCGTGCGCGACGGCATCCGCTCGAAGGGCCGCGCGCCGCGGCTGGACGAGGTGCGACTCGCGACCCTCGGGGAGGGACTCAGCGTGCAGACCCTGCACGTCGGCCCGTACGACGCTGAGGCCGAGACGCTGGAGCGGATGCATCACGAGTTCATGCCGGCGGAGGGTCTGCGGATGACGGGGAAGCATCACGAGATCTATCTCAGCGATGCGCGACGGACCGCACCCGAGAAGCTCCGCACGATCCTGCGGCAGCCGGTCGCCGCAATCGCGGAGGAGTCATGAGAACGCCGCGGCGTCGGGGACCGCTCGCTCCGGCTCTCACCACCGCCGCGCTCGGCACCTACACGGCCAACGCCGCGTTCGGCACTGCGGTCGCCGCCGGCCTCGTCGACAACCGGCGCATCCGCTGGGTGCATCACGCCCTGTTCATCCTGACGTCGACGCTCGCGGCGCTGGCCCTGCTCGCCGCGCTGCTCGAACGGCGCAGGGCGGCGATCGCGTTGATTCCCGCGGCGGTTCCGCTGATCGCGCTGCCGTCGACTGCGGGCCACCGCAGTAGGCATGCCGTCGTGGCGCTGTCGGCCGCACCGGGGTTCGTGGTCGCGGCCGTGCTGGCACGGAGGGAGTGCTGATGGAGTTCCTGGATGTCGTCCGGCGCCGGAAGACGACGAACGGGCCGTTCCT
>JAPSIX010000148.1 GCA_031178475.1 Microbacterium sp.
TCGACGATCACCAGCTCGGCCTCCGGCCACGCCGCATGCAGGTCCCAAGCGGTCATCACCGGCGTGCAGGCGTCGTAGCGCCCCTGCACGATGACGGCGGGGATACCGCGGACGATGCCGACGTTCTCGATGAGCTGCCCCTCTCGCAACCACCCGCCGTGGACGAAGTAGTGGTTCTCGATGCGGGCGAAGGCGGTGGCGGATGCCGGTTCGGTTGCCTTCGCGACGTACTCCGGGTCGGGCCGCAGTGTCACCGTCGACGCTTCCCACTTCGTCCAGGCGACAGCGGCCGGCACATGCACATCGGGGTCGGCGTCGAACAGGCGACGGTGGTACGCCTCGATCATGTGCCCGCGCTCGAGTGCCGGGATCGGCTGCACGTAGTCCTGCCACAGGTCAGGGAACAGCGCCGACGCTCCGCCCTCGTAGAACCACTCCAGCTCGTGCTTGCGCAGGGTGAAGATCCCGCGGAGCACCAGCTCGCTGACGGCATCCGGATGCGCCTGCGCGTACGCGAGGGCGAGCGCGCTGCCCCACGAACCACCGAACACCTGCCATCGCGAGATGCCGAGGTTCTTGCGCAGCAGCTCGATGTCCGCCACGAGATGCCAAGTGGTGTTGTAGCGCAGGTCAGCGTCCGGGTCGCTGGCGTGCGGCGTGCTCCTGCCGCAGCCGCGCTGATCGAACAGCACGATCCGGTACTTCTCCGGATCGAAGAAGCGCCGCTGCCAGGGCGCGGTGCCCGAACCGGGGCCACCATGCAGGAACACGACCGGCTTGCCGTCAGGGTTGCCGCTCTGCTCCCAGTACACCCGGTTGCCGTCCCCGACGAGCAGGTGACCCGTCTCGTACGGTTCGATCGGCGGGTACAGCGCCTCCAGATCCATGTCTCCCCTCCCTGCGCCCGCCGTGCACGGGCGCACCCTTCACCGTATTCGGTGCCGCGCCTCGGCTAGAGCTGGTCGCCCGGTACGGCAAAGGTGTCGCAGACGCCGAGGCCGTTCTTGTAGCCGTTCGCGAACCAGTACTGACGCTGCTCGCTGGTGCCGTGGGTGAAGCTCTCGGGGTTGACGAAGCCGGACTGCTGCTGGATGTGGTCGTCACCCACGGTGAAGGCGGCGTTCAGGGCGTCCTTCACCTGCGCATCGGTCGGCCTCTCGAGATACGGCACGCCCTGATCGTCCTCCAGCTCGGTCACGTCTCCGAGCCAGGCGCCGGCGAAGCAGTCGGCCTGCAGCTCGGTCCGAACGGCGTTGCTGTCGGCGCCGCTGCCGTTGTTCGGGTACTGCTCCATCACTCCGGTGATGTTCTGAATGTGGTGCCCCCACTCGTGCCCGACGATGTAGAGCTGGGCGAGTTCCTCCGCAGAGGCGCCGAACCGTTCGCGCATGATCTGGAAGAACGCCGGGTCGATGTACACGCCCTGCTCGGGCGGGCAGTAGAACGGGCCGACGGCGTTGGATGCCGTGCCGCACTGGGTCGGTGTCTGGCCGTCGACGACCGTCATGGTGGGCTCGACGTAGCCGTCGACGTGCTGTGCCCAGTAGTCGTTGAGCACGACCTCGGCTCCGGCCATGCGGCAGTCGTCGCGGGTGTTCGCGTCCTCACCGGTCCTGCACTCCAGCAGGGCCTCCGACGTCGGGGCGGGACCTGGCGCACCGCCCCCGCCGCCGAGCAGACCGGTGAGGTCGACGCCGGTGAACATGCTGATCAGAAGCACGGCGATACCGCCGAGGCCGACCGCCCCGCCCCCGATCGCGACACCGCGTCCGCGGCGGCGCGTGGAGTGGCCTGAGATATCGGCATCCGGATTGAACGTCATGCAGAAACGCTACCGCTCCGATCCCGCGGCACGAGAGGGATTGACGAGCGGCGACCACACCCCCTGCAACCTCGGACCGACGCATCATAGGGTCGAACCATGGCCACGACGATCACGATCACAGGCGCGGGCGGGCAGATCGGCTATGCGCTGCTCTTCCGCATCGCGGCGGGCGACATGCTGGGTGCCCGCGAGAAGGTGCGGTTGCGGCTCCTCGAGATCCCGCAGGGCCTGGCCTCGGCCGAGGGCGCGGCATTGGAGCTGCAGGACGGCGCCTTCGACCTGCTGGAGCACGTTGAAGTGACCGACGACCCTGCCGTCGCCTTCGACGGATGCAACATCGCCCTTCTCGTCGGGGCGCGGCCGCGCGGCCCTGGTATGGAGCGCGGTGACCTGCTCGCCGCGAACGCGGGAATCTTCGGTCCCCAGGGCGCCGCGATCGCCGCCCACGCGGCATCCGACGTGCGCATCTCCGTCGTCGGCAACCCGGCGAACACCAACGCACTGATCACCGCGAACGCTGCCGAGGGCGTGCCGGCGGATCGGTTCACCGCGCTGACGCGGCTCGACGAGAACCGCGCCAGGGCCCAGCTGGCCCTCGCTCTGGAGGCGCCGGTGTCCGGCATCCGTCACGTCGCGATCTGGGGCAACCACTCGGCGACGCAGTTCCCCGACGTCTCGCACGCGACGGTCGACGGGTATCCGGTGGTGGAGGCGCTGGCAGAGCGGGTCGGGCACGTGCCGACGTGGCTCGAGCAGACGTTCATCCCGGGCGTGGCGAAGCGGGGCGCGGAGATCATCGAGGTGCGCGGATCGTCGTCGGTGGCATCGGCGGCGAACGCGACGATCGACCACGTGCGCGACTGGGTGCACGGCACCGACTGGACGAGCGCCGGAGTCGTCTCTCACGGGGAGTACGGGGTACCCGACGGGCTGGTCTGCTCCTTCCCGGTGCGTTCCGTCGACGGCCGATGGGAGATCATCGAGGGGCTGGAGTGGGATGCGTGGGCGCGGCAGCGCGTCGACGCTTCGGTCGCCGAGTTGGTCGATGAGCGCGAAACTGTGAGGTCGCTCGGGATGCTGTGATGCCCCGAACCTGGGCACGGTGCGGATCAGATCGGGCAGAATGGTCTGCGGAGGTGCGCGATGAACGATTCGCACGGGGCGACGACCGGGACGATCCCGATCGATGCCTCCTTCACCAGCCCCCTCCACCTTCCGCACGCCGCTGCGCAGTGCCCGAAGTGCCTGGCGAACGCCGAACACGACTGGTGGTCGGCGCGCCCCGAGGGCACCCGGCTGGTGGGACTGGTGGTGGCTCGTGAGGGGATGCCGTCGGTCGTGCAGCAGCGGGACGACCTCACCCGATTCGGCGTTCCCATCGAGGGTTTCCGGCATCCGGCGCCCGAGATCCTGGAGAGCTGGGGCGACCGTCTCGCGCGCCTGCTGGACACGCTTCAGCGCGGCGACGTGCTCGTCGTAGCCAACGTGCACGCGCTCGGCCGCGACCTCGACGAGGAGACCCGAACCGTCGCCGAACTGCGTCGACGCGGCATCATGGTGAAGGTGCTCAACCACCACGCGCGGCATCTGGCCGACGCGGGCCGCTGAACACGTCAGTCAGTCACCCTCCGGATCGGTCTGGTTCCGCAGTGTCTCGTCGTCGAGAAGAGGCAGATCGGCTCGGGTGATCACCTGGGAGGTCACCGCGTATTCGACCAGCCGAGCGCGACGGTTCGTGGCCAGCTTGCCGGGGCCGCCGCGCAGTCCCTGCACGCCCATGCGGTCGAGCTTGTCGCAGACGTTGTCGAGCTTGCGGTTGAACTTGCTCATCGTCCATCCAAGACGCTTGGCGGCGTCGGTGGACGATGGCAGCTCGTTCATGCTCACGCCCTCGCGTCGCAGCATCGGCTCGGCGAGAGCCACCATGAGCTGCTTCTGCATCGGCGTGAACCTGGCCGGCATGACCGTCGTCTCGCCGCTCATCGACATCTCCACCTGGTGTGACACCTCGTACGGCGCCTCTTCGGTGTGCAGGCTCAGTTCGTAGGTGACCGGCCCCGCGGTGAACACGATCACGTTGCGCTCGAAGACGAGCGGCATCCGCGCCCCGGGTGAGAGCCAGGACTGCACCGCGCCACCGGCGCTGGAGATCGTGGCCGCGAGCCGCACGCCGATGTTCGCCAGCCACCACAGCCCCTCGCGGTGCCGCAGCTCGAGGAAGTGACGATGCAGGTAGGGATTCTCGTCGATCTCGAGGTCGCCTTCGCGCCCGATGACGTACGGACGTCCCGTCGGCACGTCGTGCCACTCGCCCGCGAACTCGAGCCGGAGCGGTGCGATGTGGTTCGAGTCCGTCGGTGCCGGATTCTCGACGGCCTTCGTCGCGCGGTTCAGATCAGTCACGTGGCGACCCCCTCGGCACTTATCCTGCCACGGAGGCCGCGGTCTGAGGATCCGTGGCCGATGACGCCCTGCGTCAGCCGAACTTCGGGCGCAACTCCTCGCGCATCTGATCGATGTTCGCCGGGGTCACCTTCCAGCGCGCTGCGTCGGTGTCCTCGAAGGTCACCTCGTACTCACCCTTCGCACGGTCGAACTGCACAAGAATCGCGACGGGGAGTGCGTCACCGGGCTTGTAATAGCTCGCGGTGTACGCGTTCACTGCGGGCCTGACTGCGGAGGGTCGTGACGCGACCGCATCGATCCTGCCGTCCGGGGAATAGGCGTACCCGTGAGTGCCGCTGAACCTGTCGCCGTCGAAGTCGATGACCATCGCCAGGGATTGCCAGTCTTCTTCGGCTCCCCGCATGTTCTCCACCAATGCGCGGATCAGATCGACGGTGACGTCGTTCGTCATGAGACTCCCTCTCTGTCGGTTCACAGGTCCGGCATGTCGCCACGGGGAACCCGGGCGAAGGTCTGGCCCGCAACGTTCTCGAACTCCGGCCAATTGCGGTGGACCACTTCGCCCGTAGCGGGATTGGTGATGGTGTA
>JAPSIX010000149.1 GCA_031178475.1 Microbacterium sp.
CGGGCCGTGAGCGCTGGGAACGGCCCGGCATCCCGGCCGGTCCTGCCGGAGAGGAACGACAGAACCCGCCCGGCGACCGCGGCCGAGAACACGGCCTCTCCCCGCGCGACAGCGCCCACGGCACGCTGGATCTCCGCGCGGCCGGCCTCTTTGACCAGGTAGCCGCGGGCGCCGGCTCGCAACGCGGCGATGACGGAGTCATCCGCCGCGAGCATGCTGAGCACCAAGACGGCCGTGTCCGAGGTCGCACGAGTGATCTGCCTCGTTGCCTCGATCCCGCTGAGCACGGGCAAGTTCAAGTCCATGATGACGACGTCGGGCCGGAGGTCTGCGACGAGGCGGATCGCCTCCGCACCATCCGCGGCTTGGCCCACCACTTCGGTGTTCTCCATGGTGGCGATCACCGTCGCCAGGCCTTCGCGGTAGAGCGGATGGTCGTCGACCACCACAACGCGCACGGTCATGTGCCGACCCCCTCGAGCGTCGCCATCACGACCGGAAGGCGCGCAGTCACGGAGGTGCCGTGCCTCGTCGATCGCAGTCGCAGGTCGCCTCCCAGCTCCTCCGCACGCAACCGCATGGAAGTCAGGCCCAGCCCGCGCACGGGGTGGGCCGGCAGGCCGCAGCCGTCGTCGGCGACGTCGATCTCGAGCATGCCGCCCCGGACCGCGAGGCTGACTGCGACGACAGAGGCGTTGGCGTGGCGCACAGCGTTGGTCACCGCTTCCGCGACGATTCGGTAGGCCGCGACGTCGAGGGCGGCCGAGAGTTCCGGGAGGTCCTCGGCGTCCACCCGGACCGAGACCGTCGCTGTCGAGAGTCGGTATGCCAGTGCCCGCACGGACGCCGTGAGCCCCAGGTCGTCGAGAGTCGGCGGACGCAGGTCGTGCACCAGCGCACGCACGTCGCCGACGGTCGCATTCAGCCGCGACACGAGGCGGGCGACCAATGCGGCCGACGCGCTCGGGTCGTCCGGGGCCAGCGTCAGTGCAGCCTCGGCCTGCAGAGCGAGAGCGGCGAGCGCCGGCCCGATGTCGTCATGCAGGTCTCGTCGAAGCCTCCGCCGCTCCTCCTCGCGCGCGACGACGATCGCCTCGCGGGCCCGTTGCACCTGGTGGGCCATCACGACCGTGTGCGCAGCAACCGCCGCCTGACCGGCCAGGCTGGTCAGCGCGTTGCGACTGGACGCGTCCAGTCCTCCCGCCCGGCGTACCACCAGCTCGCCGCTGCGCACGCCCGCGTAGGTGAGTGGAATGCGCGTGACGCCGTCGGCGGCATCCGCGTCGATGGGGGTTCCGAACACCGCGGTGGTGCCGTCAACCAAGGTGAGCTCGGTACCGGAGGCGCGCAGCGCCCTCGTCACCTGCTCCACGACAGTGGGCAGGACTTGCGTCGCCAGCTCATCGGGGGCGGATGCAGCGGCCAGCCGGTCACCGAGGCGGGCCAATGCCACATGCGGCTCCTCCACGTCGCCGTGCACCCGCAGGTTCACCCAACTCTGCAAGCGAGTGTGCAGCGGCACGACGACGAGGGCGGCCAGGGCCGTCGCGATCACCGGTGCGCCGGTCCAGTCGCCGACAGCGCTGCCCAGCAGCGACACCGCGGCCAGATATGCGCCGATCACCACCACTGAGAGGGCGGCGTAGGTGATCGACCGGGAGATGACGACGTCGATCTCCCACAAGCTGTGCCGCAGCACGGCGATCGCCAGGGCTATGGGAACCGGAAGCATAGCCGCGCCGGCGAGCACCTCGGTCGGGCCGACGGGAACGATGCGGGCGAGCACTGCCAGCAGCAACGAGGCCGCCACGCCGAGCAGCACCCACTTGAGCTGCTGGCGGGCGATCCCCTGGGAGCGGCGCCAGCGCGCGGCAAGCGACGCGATCGCCACCACCGCGGAGGCGACGAGCAGGATCGCGACGACAGCGACGGCGGCGGGGTGCGTCGCGAGCGGATGGCCGACCGGGTTGGCCAGGTCGCGCAACTGCAGGGGGAAGTCCTGCTGGTCGTACGGCGTGGTCGCCCACACGGCGGCGGCGATGATGAGCGTTGCGAGAGCGAGCAGCAGTGCCGCACGCCAGCGCGGTGACACGATCTCACCGGTCGGCAGCACCTGTGGAAGCACAGCCAGGATGGCGACGTAGGAGACCACCCAGAGCCAAGACCCGAGCCACAGCCCAAGACCGGCGAGCGGAACGTCACCGAGCCAAGCCCACTCCATCCCCAGGAGTGCGACGCCGGCGGACAGCCCGACGAGCGCCGTGAGGCGGCGGATCCCCACAGCTTCGCTGCATCGCAGCATCACCGACACAGCACCGTACGCGACCGCCGTCGCCACACCCATAAACCAGAACGACGGAGTGTGGACTCGGTCGGACGCGGCGTTCACGGCATGCAGCAGCGCACCGAGGATGCCAGTGATGACCGCGAGACCGCCTCCGATGGCTCTCATCCGCTCATTATCGCTGCGAGGTGCTCGATGGGCACGGGACAGGATGTCCCGATCCAGGTCGGGACTGCCTCCCCTGTCGGCCGGGACTCCTCCCGCTGCACGGTGGTGCCATGACAACTCACACTGCATCAGGATCGCTGTCTCGCACCGCCTCGACGACGCGGCGCCCACCCGCGACCGTGATCATCGCCACCGTCTTGACCCTCTTGCTCGCCTCCGTCGGCACCTACGGCGCGATCTACTTCTCCGGGCTCGACGGCTACGACCCGGTCGATGCGACGTTCCTCTCGATGTACGGGTACCTCTCATTCATCGGCATCGTCTCGGCGATTGCTCAGCTGCGCGGCAGCACCATCGGACAAGCCGGCACGATCGCCTGGGCCGGCTTCATGGTCACCTTCACGGTCGTCAAACTGGTCACCATCCAGGAGACCGAGGCGATCGGCTTCGGTGTGATTGCGCTCGTCGTACTCTGTCTCGAGCTGACGGGCCCGACCCGAAGGTTTCTCCGGTCAAGAACCCCCGCCTGAGGTGTCCGGCACAGGCTGCCAGGCCCAAGCCCCCCATACGAGGCTCAGTCGTCTTGGCACTCCGTCAGGTCCCGTCACCGCAGGCAGCGGCCGCTTGAGACGGCCGCAGCCGAGGACCCGACAGACTCGATCACGGGCATAAGCTCGGCGTTGGTCATCGCGTAGCCGACGTCGGTGCGCACCTCGTCGCGTGCGAAGACGACGCCGGCCACCTCACCGGACTCGGTCAGGAGAGGGCCGCCGGAGTTGCCCGGTTCGACCCGCGCTTGCAGTGCGTAGACGCCGCGCTGAGCGGACGATTCGCCGTAGATGTCGGGGACGAGCATCGGCCCGGCGGCGGCGATACCCGCGGGCACGGTGCGGAACGGGCCGCCGTGTGGGTAGCCCTGCACAACCGCTGCGGATCCGGGCGTCAGGTCGTCTGCGAGGGGGAGCGGCTCGGCATCGACGTCGACGGCGATCACCGCCAGATCGTCCACCGGGTCAAAGTAGACGATCTCCCCGTCGCGAGCGGACTCCCCAGGCAGTTCGACACGAGGCGTACCGACACCGGCGAGAACGTGAGCGTTCGTCACGACCAGGTCCTCTGCGACGACGAAGCCGGTTCCGGACAACTGGGCGCCGCACTCGAACGCTGTACCTGAGATGCGCGCCACCGAAGCGGCGGCCCGGCCCAAGACGGGATTGGTCGTGTCGATCTGGTCGGCATCCGGGGCGATCGCCAGGTCTTGATCATCGAGCAGGCCGTCGATTGTGGGCAGGACGGTGTCGCCGAGCACAGCGGCATGCAGCCGTGCCATCGCCTCGGTGAGAGGATCCGGAGTCAGGCGGCCGATCTCCCGCAGCACCGCCGACGATGCGACGGCTGAGGAGACACCGGGGATGCCCGCCGAGGAGACACCGGCGCCCGCCAGCGAGATCGCGAGGACCCCAGCGATCAGGCCGAGCGCGCCGCCGAGCAACCGCTCGAGCACGCGGAGCTTGAGCTTGTCGGCGCCACGCCGCAGCAGCGAGCCGATCACGGAGCCCAACGTCGCGCCGAGAGACAGCAGCAGCACGGCGCCCGCGATCACCGCCGGCCCGCGCCACGCCGGGTCTGGGACCGCTCCGGCAAGCAGGGGCAGCGCCCAGGGGGCGGTGAGACCGCCGGCCACCAGGCCGACGAGCATGCCGAGTGCGGAGAACAGCCCGGCGCGCAAGCCGGTGATCAGGGCCAACACCAGCAGGACGACGATCACG
The DNA here is from genome assembly GCA_031178475.1 of Microbacterium sp. Lineage (GTDB taxonomy): Bacteria > Actinomycetota > Actinomycetes > Actinomycetales > Microbacteriaceae > Microbacterium. Next base: position 4,222 of record JAPSIX010000149.1, read on the forward strand.
ATATCCGTCAGGGGCGGCATGCTTCTCCTCGCTGTCTTCCGCTGGCGGGGCACGAACGCCGGCCGGGGTGCCGCCAAGGATACTTCGGGCCGCTGAGACCGACCCGAGGTCGGCCGGCCCTGCGACACGCCCGGCCGACCGTCGTGATTTGCCGGGTCGGCGGGATCCACGTAATGTTTTACCTGTTCGCCCCAAAGGGTTGAGCGAGAGGCCGGAAGGCCCAGCTCCCCTCAAGCAGTGAACACCCACCTCCTCCTCATCTTGATGAGAAGCCTCGTGCTGTGAGGTGGCTGTCCCGCCCGGGAGACGTCGACTTGACACACGGGCTGTGATGGCTAAGATAGAGAAGTTGCCCCGCGAGTGGGGCAACCGATCGGATCTCCACTCACGGCCTGTCGATTTGACAGCCTGGTCGAGACAGATAAGATTGTGAAGTTGCCCTGAGCGTCCTGCCTGGTTGGTGGGTGTTCGGGTGCGTCCGATCCTTGAGAACTCAACAGCGTGCACTTGTCAAATGCCAAATTATCCTCGTCCAGTCTTCGGGCTG
>JAPSIX010000021.1 GCA_031178475.1 Microbacterium sp.
GCAGATTGTTCTGCGACGCTCCGCGCACCTCGATCGCATCGCGGGCCGTGCGGACCTCCGGCTTCAGCGTGGCGCGATCGTCGAGATGGTCGCCGGTGAGAGTCCCGCTCGTCTTCAGCCCGTCGACCGTGCCCTCGAAGCAGATCTCGCCGCCGGCACTGCCCGCACCGGGGCCGAGGTCGATGACGTGATCGGCGATCGCGATGGTCTCGGGCTTGTGCTCGACGACGAGGACCGTGTTCCCCTTGTCGCGCAGCTGCAGCAGCAGCCGGTTCATCCGCTGGATGTCGTGCGGATGCAGACCGATCGTCGGCTCGTCGAACACATAGGTGACATCGGTCAGCGACGAACCGAGGTGGCGCAGCATCTTGATCCGCTGCGCCTCTCCCCCGCTCAGCGTGCCCGAGGGCCTGTCGAGGCTCAGGTAGCCCAGCCCGAGCGTCACGAACGCGTCGAGGTTGCCGCTGAGCGCCTTCAGCAGCGGTTCCGCGCCGGGCAGGGAGAGCCCGCGCACCCAGTCGGCGAGGTCGGTGACCTGCATCCGGCACGCGTCGGCGATGCTGACCCCGTCGATCTTCGAGGAGCGCGCACCCTCGGTGAGTCGCGTGCCGTCGCACTCGGGGCACGTCGCGAACGTCGCCACCCGCTCGACGAACGCGCGGATGTGCGGCTGCAGCGCGTCGAGGTCCTTCGACAGCATCGACTTGGTGATCTTCGGGATCAGCCCCTCATAGGTCATGTTGATGCCGCTGATCTTGACCTTGGTCACCTCGCCGTAGAGGAAGAGGTGCCGCTGCTTGTCGGTGAACTGCGAGATCGGCTTGTCGGCCGGGTAGAAACCCGACTGCGAGAAACCCTTCACCATCCACCCGTCAGCGGTGTAGCCGGGCACCATGATCGCGCCTTCGTCGAGCGACTTCGACTCGTCCACGACCTGGCTCAGGTCGATGTCCGACACCGCTCCCCTGCCCTCGCACCGCGGGCACATGCCGCCCAGGTAGATCGCGTCCTTCACGATCTTCTTCTCGCCGCCGGGCCCGGTCATGACACCGCTGGCCTTCTGGGTGGGGATGTTGAACGAGAAGGCCGTCGGCCCGCCGATGTAGGGCTGCCCCTTCTTGCTGAACAGAATGCGCAGCATGGCGTTCGCGTCGGTGACGGTGCCCACCGTCGATCGCGGGTTCGCGCCGAGGCGCTCCTGATCGACGATGATCGCCGTGGTCAGCCCCTCGAGAACGTCCACGTCCGGGCGCGGCACCGACGGCATGAACCCCTGCACGAACGCGCTGTAGGTCTCGTCGATCATGCGGCGCGACTCGGCGGCGATCGTGTCGAAGACCAGCGAGCTCTTGCCCGATCCAGACACCCCCGTGAAGACAGTGAGCCGACGCTTGGGTATCTCGACGCTGACGTCCTTCAGGTTGTTCTCGCGGGCGCCCTGCACCCGAATCAGGTCGTGCGCGTCGGCGATGTGCTCTGCCATCGTTTCCTCTCTCACGCCGCCTGCTGAAGGCGGACCATGTTCCCTGCGGGGTCGCGGAAGGCGCAGTCGCGGATGCCGTAGGGCTGATCGATCGGCTCCTGCACCACGTCGGCACCCTTGGCCTCGATCTCAGCGAAGGCCGCGTCGACGTCAGCGGTGGCGAGCACGATCCCGCCGTAGCTGCCCTTCGCCATCAACTGCAGCACCGCCGCCCGCTCCTCCTCGCCGATGCCCGGGTCGACCGCCGGCGGATGCAGCACGATCGACGTGTCGGGCTGGCCAGCCGGTCCGACGGTGATCCAGCGCATCTCCTGATAGCCGACGTCCTTGCGCACCTCGAACCCGAGCACGTCCCGATAGAAGGCCAGGGATTTCTCGGCATCGAGGTGGGGAAGGAAACTCGCGTTGATCGTGATGTCCATGATCTTGACGCTACTGACCCGCCGACCGTTTCGCTTCTCGATTCCTGATCGGTCTTGTCGCCTGCTTCTCCATCCACGACGGGATGCCGGCGGCGAGGCCGGGATTGCGCCGGTAGGCACTCGGCGGCATCCCGACCAGCTCGGTGAACCGGGTGCTGAACGTGCCCAGGGAGGAGAACCCGACCTCGAAGCACGCCTGCGTCACGCTCACGTCACCCCGCCGCAGCAGCGCCATCGCCCGTTCGATGCGCCGGGTCATCAGGTACGAGTAAGGCGACTCTCCGAACACCTCCCGGAACCGGCGGCTGAGGTGCCCGGCCGACATGTGCGCATACCGCGCGAGCGACTCGACGTCGAGCGGTTTCGCGTACTCGCGGTCGATCCGGTCACGAACCCGGCGGAGCGCCGTCAGTTCCCGAAGCCGCGGATCGTCGGAGAGCGAGGACACGATCCGATCCTGGCATGATCGCCGGTCGCACGCGCTAGCCTGGGCGCGTCGCAGCATCCGCTCTGAAGGGATACTCATGACCGACATCCTCACCGAACCCCGAAGCCTGTTCCGCTCCGTCCGGCTTTTCCTGGCGATCTCCGGCGCGCTGGCACTGGTGTCAGGGCTGGTGCTGCTGATCTGGCCGGCCAAGTCGGCGGTGATCGTCACCGGCATCGTGGCGTCCTATCTGATCCTCGGCGGGTTGATCTACCTCGCTCTGGCGATCTTCTCGGGCCACGACGGCGGCTGGGTGCGCATCGGGCACAGTCTGCTCGGTCTGCTCTACATCGTCACCGGGGTCGTCGCCTTCGCCAACCTCGCCGCCGCCACGGTCACCTTCGCCCTCGTCGTCGCGATCTTCATCGGCGTGAGCTGGATCTTCGACGGCGTGGTCGCCCTGAGCCTGCTCGGCGCAGGCGCCCCGAAGGGCTGGACGGTGCTGTACGCGGTGATCGGCATCGTGGCCGGAATCTTCGTGCTGCTCTCGCCGCTCTTCGCCGCGGTGGTCCTCTGGGTTGTGCTGGGGCTCGCCCTCATCGCTCTCGGCGTGGTGCAGATCGTCCGCGCCGTCACCCTGAAGAGCCCGGGGGCTCCGGTCACTCCGAGATGAAGTCGGAGGTGTCGCCGACCAGGCGGGTGTTGTCCGCCGGGACGGGGTCGATGGCGGCGCGAGCGACCTCGGCCGCGAACTCCTGCACGTTGTACAGCTTGCCCGCCGACTCACGACGTCCGGCGATCGCACCAGGGTTCGCTCGCTCGAGCAGGGTGGCCGTGATGGTGCCCTCGATCATGTCACCGGAGACGACGGTGAAGCCGATGCCCTTCTCGGCCAGACCGGGGATGAGCTCGCGCAGCGCGTCCTCGCCGGCGCGCTTGGAGCGAGCGACGGGCTCGTACTCCGGCATCGTGGGCGTCGTGCGGATGAAGTGCGCCTGATGACTGGTCACGAAAACGACGCGTGAGCCGTCGCCGAGCAGCGGCTCGGCAGCCGTCAGCACGCCCACCTGCGCGTCGCGGTTCAGCTTCAGTGCATAGTCCTCCGCCATGCCCGACTCCATGCCGCCGGAGGCGTTCAGGACGAGGATGTCCAGCCGGCCGAACTCCTCACGCACGCGGTCGAACATCGCCGCGACCGATTCGGGGTCGGTGAGGTCGGCGCCGACGACGAGCACGCGCCGTCCCAGCTCGCGCAGCTCGTTCGCCAGCTTCTCGGCGCGCGGCGCCTTCTGGCGGAAGTTGATGACGACGTCGGCACCCGCCTCAGCGAAGTACCGGACCGTGTCGGCGCCGATGCCCCGGGACGAGCCGGTGACGAGTGCCACCTTGCCGTCAAGAGAACCTGCCGGGAGAACCTGGGTCATTTCTGACTCCTCGTGATGCTCGGGATTCGCGCGGTTGGCGACACCCCACCCTACAACGCGAGACCGGGCCGATCCCCGGCTCCGGCCCCGTGGTAGGTTGACCGCAGGAGGGCGCATGGACGGTTTCGCAGCATTCGTCGCAGTCATCGAGCAGTGGGCGTGGATCGGCTGGCTGGTCCTCATCGCGGTGTTCCTGGTGATCGAGATGCTCAGCCTGGACTTCACCTTCCTCATGCTGTCTCTGGGCGGCGCCGCCGGTCTCGTGTCCGACATCGTCGGGCTGCCGGTGTGGGCCCAGGTGATCATCGCCGGTGTGGCAGCCGCGATGTTCATCCTCTTCCTGCGTCCGCCGCTGTTGAACAGACTCCGCCGGGGCGAAGACCCGACGAAATCGAATGTCGAAGCGCTCATCGATCTGCGCGGGGTCGCCCTGCACGACATCACGCAGATCTCCGGCCAGGTGAAACTGAGCAACGGCGACACGTGGTCCGCCCGCAGCCTCAGCGGCACCCCGATACCGCAGGGCGCTCGCGTCGCGGTGTCAGAGATCAACGGCGCCACCGCCATCGTGCGCCCTGTCAGCGAATAGGAGACCCTCCTCATGGACGACGCCTCGTTCATCCCGGCAGCGATCGCGTGGATCCTCGCGATCGCGATCATCCTCTTCGTGGTGGTGACGGTCGCTCGATCGATCCGGATCATTCCGCAGGCAACGGCCGGGATCGTTGAGCGGCTGGGCCGCTATCACAAGACCCTCAGCCCCGGACTGAACATTCTCGTGCCCTTCATCGACCGCCTGCGACCGCTGATAGACATGCGTGAACAGGTCGTGTCGTTCCCGCCTCAGCCCGTGATCACCGAGGACAACCTCGTCGTCTCCATCGACACGGTCGTCTACTTCCAGGTGACCGACGCCCGCGCCGCCACCTACGAGATCGCGAACTACCTCGGCGCCGTCGAGCAGCTCACCACGACCACCCTCCGCAACGTCGTCGGCGGCCTGAACCTGGAGGAGGCGCTCACCAGCCGCGACAACATCAACGGCCAGCTCCGCGTCGTCCTCGACGAGGCGACCGGCAAGTGGGGCATCCGCGTCTCTCGCGTAGAGCTGAAGGCGATCGACCCGCCGGTTTCCATCCAGGACTCGATGGAGAAGCAGATGCGCGCCGAGCGTGACCGCCGTGCAGCGATCCTCACCGCCGAGGGCTCCAAGCAGTCGCAGATCCTCGAAGCCGAAGGCCAGCGCCAGGCGGCGATCCTCAAGGCGGAGGGCGACAAGCAGGCCGCCGTGCTGCGCGCGCAGGGTGAGGCCGAAGCGATCCAGAACGTCTTCACCGCCATCCACCAGGGCCAGCCGGACGACAAGCTCCTCGCCTACCAGTACCTGCAGATGCTGCCGAAGATCAGCGAAAGCCCGTCCAGCAAGCTGTGGATCGTCCCCAGCGAGCTGACCGAGGCGCTCAAAGGCATCGGCACCGCGTTCACCCCGCGCCCCGGATCGGCGCCGTCCGACCCGACGCCGGGCGCGTGACGCACCCGTACTTCTTCGGAACCCGGCACCCCCGAGTCCTCGCCCACCGTGGGCTCATCCCTGCAGGCCGCGACGACTCCGCCGTCTGGGACAACACGGCGGCGGCCTTCGCTGCCGCACACGCCGCAGGGGCCGAGTACATCGAGACGGACTGCCGGCTGACCGCCGACGGCGACGTCGTGCTCGTGCACGACGAGACGCTGGAACGACTGAGCGGCGACACCCGCCGCGTTGACGAGCTGCGTACCCGCGAACTCGCTGCCCTGTTCGCCGACCACGGCGGGCTGCTCACCGTCCGCGAAGCGCTCGAAGGCTTCCCCGGCACGCGCTTCAACATCGATGTGAAGACGGATGCCGCCGCGCAGCCGCTCGGCCGGGTCGTCGCCGGGCACGCCGAACGCGTGCTGGTGACGAGCTTCTCCGATGTGCGGCGCCGGACGGCGGTCGCCGCCGCGCTGCAGCATGGAGCCGCGATGCGCCCGGCCACGTCTGGCGGGCGCAGGACGATCGCCGCCCTGCGCGCGTTCACCGCGGCACACCTCTCCCCCGCACGGGCGCTCGCCGACGTGGATGCCGTTCAGATTCCCGAGCGCCACGGGCCGGTACGCCTCGCCACGCGGGCGCTCATCCGCGCAGCGCACCGCTGCGACGTCGAGGTGCATGTCTGGACGATCAACGAGCCGGAGGACATGCGCAGGCTCGTCGCGCTCGGCGTGGACGGCATCGTCACCGACCGTGCCGACATCGCCCTGACATCCCTCCGATCGGAGTGAACTCGCCCCGGAATGAGCTCCGTCGGCATACGGTCCTGGGATTCCACTGTGAATACGCTCCGCTTCCCGCTGGCGTGGATGAAGCGCACAGACGCGAGCGTTATACCTGACAACGCGAGCGTTCACAGCGACGAGAGGACCACACAATGGCAGATCGCAGCCTCCGCGGCATCCGGCTGGGTGCCCAGAGCCTTCAGAGCGAAGAGGGCGTCGTCTTCATGGAGCGACGCGCCACCACGTACAAGTGCCCGACATGCACGCACGACACGACGCTGATGTTCGCCGCCGACGCCGAGCCGCCGGAGACCTGGGAGTGCCGCTCCTGCGGCGCCGAGGCCGTGCTGCAGGTCGACGGCGAGTCCGTCAAGCGAGACGACGAGGAGGAGAAGGCCGCGCGCACGCACTGGGACATGCTGCTCGAGCGTCGCACGCGCGCTGAACTGGAAGAGCTCCTTGAGGAGCGCCTGGCGTACATCCGCGCACGTCGCGGTGCAGGCGACGACCCGACGCGCGAGCGCATCGGCGCCTGACTCACTCGCGCCGGCGCACCCGTGCGCCGGCGGCGAAGAGGAGCAGCGCTCCCGTCGCCACCAGAGCCAGCTGGATCCAGGGCCCCAGAACGACACCCGCCGTGAGGCCGGAACGCAGTTCGAGATTCTCGAGCAGCGCTCCGGCCTCACCCGCGTCCAGGGCCGAGAGTGTCGACCCGTCTGCCGCGATCATCTGGCTGGTGCCGACCGTGGAGATGTTCACGACGCTGCGCCCGGTCTCGATGGCGCGCATGCGCGCGATGGCCAGCTGCTGCAGGTTCTCGTCGGTGCCGCGGAAGTCGGCGTTGTTGGTCTGGAACACGAGAACACCGGCGCCGGCTTGTACGCCTTCGCGGATGACCTCGTCGTAGATCACGTCGAAGCAGATCGCCAGCCCGACGACCACGTCGCCGACCCGGACGGTGGGCGGGTTCGCACCGGGCGTGTATTCGCGCTGGAGCAGACCGATCATGTCCGGAGCGAGCGCCTCGAAAAAGGGCCGGTCGGGCACATACTCCCCGAACGGCACCGGATGCCGCTTGTCATGCCGCTGGTCGGGGGGTTCGTCCTCGGGCCACAGGAACGACGTGTTGAAGATTCCCTGCGCGCGCTCCGTGGCCGTGTTCGCCAGGAGGGGCGCATCCAGCCGCGCCACCACTCGAGTGAGGCGCCTGGCCGTTCCCGGGTCTTGGAACGGGTCGTAGTCGACGCCGCCCTCGGGCCAGACCACCAGGTCGACCTCCTCGCCCAGCAGCGGCTCGGTCGCCTCGGTCTGGGCCTGGATGACTCCATACGGTTCGCGCTCGTCGAAGTACGCCGTGGTGCCGTTGCCCTGCACAGCGGCGATCCGCATGCTCCCCGCCGCGTGGGTCGGGAACAAGGGTGTGAACAGCAGCACGGAGATCGTGACCACCGGCAGGATCACGTGGGACGGTCGTGCACGCCTGCCGGCCCGCGCCACTTCGAAGACCGCGGCCGTGGCCACCACCATCAGGAAACCCAGCCCGGTGACTCCCAGCCACGACGAGACGGGAGCGAGCGGGCTCTGCGCCTGCGTCAGGCCGATGCGGGCCCACGGGAACCCCCCGTATGGCCAGTTGCCGAGAAACAGCTCCTGCAGCGCCCACAGCGCGCCGACTGTCAGCGGCAGCAGCACGGGACGCGCACGCGGCCAGGCACGCGGTACCCAGCGAAGTGCGAGCGCAATCGGCAGGAGGGCGACCGCGGTCAACGTCCCCTCTACGACCGTCAGGGCGAGCCAGGGCACCGGGCCGAGGTAGCGCGACGTCCACGACACCAGCAGCAGATAGAACACGAACGAGTACGCGCAAGACACGAGCAGTGCTCCGCCCAAGCGTCGGCCCTGCAACGCGGCCAGCAGCAGGGCGACCGCCAAGAACGCCGCGGGCCATGCCGCGACGGAGGGGAATGCCAGGTCCATGAGCACGCCGGCCGCTGCCCCGGCGACCAGGGCCGCAGGCAGGGGCAGAACGGGGCGCAGCGCAACGGCGTGAGGGGCGTGCGTCATCCGCTCACACCGCCGAGTACGCCACGATCCCGCGCCGGACCCCGTCCAGCGCCCGCCGCGCCGTGCGGGCCAGCTCGTCATCCTCCGCGACGAGAGACAGCTGATCGAGCAGGTCGATGGTCTGCTTCGCCCAGCGCACGAAGTCTCCCGCGGCCATGTCGGAGTCGATGAGAACCCGATCGAGCGAGCCGCCCCTGGCCCACGCGTGCATGGCTCCGGACAGACCGGGCGCGAGCGGCTCGCTGCCGGGAAGACCGTGCTCCTTCTCGAGATCGTCCAGCTCGGCCCACAGCCGTTCCGTGGCGTCATAGGCGATGCGGAACGCACCACGCGGCAGTCCGCGCTCCCCCGCACCCTGGTCGTCGCGACGCGGCTCGTACACGAGCGCACACGCCATCGCGGCCAGCGACGGCGCGTCGAGGTTTCGCCACAGGTTCTGACGCAGCGATTCGGCGACCAGGAGGTCGCGTTCGCCGTAGATCCGGCGCATCGTGCGTCCGGCATCCGTCAGAGAGAGCTCATCCCCCTCCCCCGTGACGTACTCGACGATCTGCAGCACGTCGATCACGCGATCGAAGATGCGCGCCACTGTGCCGGTGCGGGTCTCGATCTGGCGTCGCAGGCGGTCGTTCTCGCGCTTCAGTGTGAAGTACCGTTCCGCCCACCGTGCGTGGGACTCGCGGTCGGGGCAGGAATGACACGGATGCCGTCGCATCCGGTTTCGGAGAGACTCGATCTTTCCGACACGCTTGTCGCGCGCGGAGCGCGGTCCGGCATCGCGCCGGTTCTTCTTCTCGAGGTCGCTGAGTTCGCGCCGAAGACGTGCGTAATCGAGGAAGTCGCCGTGCTCGCACTGCATGGACTTCAGGTAGCCCTGCAACGACTCCTCGGCGCCGCGCACCTTGCGAGCCAGGCTGACGACCGAGCGGTCGGCCTGGAACTGGGCGAACGAGGATTCCAGGATCTCCCGGGCGCGGGGGCGTCCGAACCGGTCGATGAGATTGACCGCCATGTTGTACGTCGGGCGGAAGCTGGAATTGAGCGGGTAGGTGCGGCGGGATGCCAGTGCGGCGACCGCCTGCGGGTCCATGCCCTCGGTCCACTGCACCACGGCGTGGCCCTCGACGTCGATCCCCCGTCGGCCGGCTCGTCCGGTGAGCTGGGTGTACTCACCCGACGTGATCGCGACGCGTGCCTCGCCGTTGAACTTCTCCATCTTCTCGAGCACCACCGTGCGGGCCGGCATGTTGATGCCCAGGGCGAGAGTCTCGGTGGCGAAGACGGCCTTCACCAGTTTGCGCTGGAAGAGCTCCTCGACGACCTCCTTGAACGCGGGCAGGAGGCCCGCGTGATGGGCGGCGACGCCCCGCTCGAGGTTGTCGCGCCACTCCCAGAATCCGAGCACGTCGAGATCCTCCTCCTGCAGCGCGCGAGTGCGCTCAGTGACGATCGCGCGGATCTGCTCGCGCTCCTCCTGACTGGTGAGCCGGATTCCGGCCCTGCGCATCTGCTGCACGGCGGCGTCGCAGCCCACGCGGCTGAAGATGAAGAAGATCGCCGGCAGGAGGTTCGACCGCTCCAGGAGCCGGACGACGTCGGGTCGGTCCATCCGCTCGATGCGGCTCGCGTTCGCCGCGCGCACCGGGCGTCGTCCGCCGCGGGGCGGGCGGTGCGCCTGCCGGCCCGCGTGGCGGTCGCTGTTGTACGACTGCGCACGACGGTTGCTCTCATATCGGGAGCCGGTGAAGGAGCGGATGCGGAAGAGCTCCTGGTTCACCTGCGCCGTCGCCACACCCGCCCGGTCGTCGAACAACGGCAGCAGGTCGTCGCGAACCAGTACGTGCTGCTCGAGCGGGACGGGCCGGGTCTCGGAGACGATCACGTCGGTGTCGCCTCGTACCGTGTCGAGCCAGTCGCCGAACTCCTCAGCGTTCGAAACGGTGGCGCTCAGCGAGATCAGCCGCACGCTCTGCGGCAGGTGGAGGATGACCTCTTCCCACACCGGACCGCGGAACCGGTCGGCCAGGTAGTGCACCTCGTCCATCACGACGTATCGCAGGCCGCGAAGCGCGTCGGAGTCGGCGTACAGCATGTTGCGCAGCACCTCGGTCGTCATCACCACGATGCGCGCGTTGCCGTTGATGTTCGTGTCGCCGGTCAGCAGGCCGACATCGTCGGGGCCGTACACGTCGACGAGTTCCCGGAACTTCTGGTTCGACAGCGCCTTCATGGGCGTGGTGTAGAACGCCTTGTCGTTCGGCGTCTGCATCGCGAGGTGGATCGCGAACTCGCCCACGATCGTCTTACCCGCACCCGTCGGGGCGGCGACGAGCACGCTGCGACCTTCTTCCAGCGACTGACAGGCGTCGAGCTGGAACGGGTCGAGCTCGAACCGCTGCCGGGCCGCGAATGCCTGCGTCTGAGGATGCTGCGCGGCCGCGCGTGCCGCCGCGTATCGCTCAGCCGGAGAGCTCATGCCACCAGGTCCGGATCGATCCCCGCCGCCGCGGCACGTTTGCGTTTGCGATTGTCGAACAGCATCGACAGCAGCCCCGCCGCGAAGTAGAGCACGACCAGGATTCCGGCGAGCATGAGCATCGAGAAGATGTCGGCTGCCGGGGTCGCGATCGCCGCGAACAGCGACGAGATGAGCACTGCCGCGCGCCAACCCTTGATGATCGCCCGTCCGGTGATGACGCCGGCGAGGTTCAGGGCGACCATGAACACCGGAAGCACGAAAGAGATGCCGATGACGATGACGAACTTGAAGATGAAGTCGTAGTACTCGGCGGCCTTGAAGTAGTTCACGGCGTTCTCGGGCACGAAGTTCGACATCACTTCGATGACGTGCGGCGCCACCAGCACCGCGACGTACGCGCCGCAGAAGAACAGCGGGATCGCCGACGCGAGGAACCAGATCGTGTATTTGATCTCTTTGCGGGTCAGTCCGGGCATGATGAACGCCCAGATCTGCCACAGCCACACCGGTGCCGAGAGCAGCAGGCCGATCGCGAAGGCGATTCGCAGACGCAGGTTGAACGCCTCCGAGACCGTCGAGAACATCAGCTTCGCGAAGTCGGTGCCCTTGTTCTCGTCGATGATCCGAATCGGCTCGGTGATGAACTGAATGATCGGTTCAGTGACGATGAAGGCCACCACCATGCCTACCGCGAGGCCGATGACCGAGATGATCAGGCGACGACGAGCCTCCCTGAGGTGCTCGCCCAGGGACATCCGCCGATCGCGCTTCCCGTCAGAAGGCGCGCCGACGCTCAGTTCCGTCACGACCTACGAGGTGCGCGGCGGCGTGTCCTGGTCGGCAGGACGATCGGCCGCCGGGGCCGTGTTGCCGGTCGACGTGCCGAAGCCCGTCGAAGGGGAATCCACACCGGTCGCCGGAGCGTCCTTGGGTGCGTCTTCCTCCTTCATCGCCTTCATCTCGCCCTTGAACAGGCGGGCGGACTGGCCGAGGCTCTTCGCCAGCGCCGGCAGCTTCGCCGCGCCGAAGAGAAGCAGGATGATGATCAGAATGATCCACAGGTGAGGTCCTGCGAACAGATTGCCCATGGATTTCTCCTCGTTGGGGTCGTGGTCGAATCAGTCTACCTGCGCGGAGGCGCGCACAGGGTCACCGTAGAGATCGAGTCCTGCAGATGCCCAATCCCGCGTCGTGTCGCGTGCGACCGGCGGGTCGAGGACCTCCAGTGCACCGCCGAAGCGGCCGGCGATCCGTTTGATCCCTCGGGGATCCGCCATGCGCAGTCTGACGGTGAGAGAGCCGTCGCGGCGTTCGATCTCCTCCCGGGCGAAGGCGCCGAGCAGCGGCGCGAGTCGCTCGGGAAGCCGCACGGTGACCTCGCCCCCCGGCGCATCCTGCCCGAACGCGTCCGACACGGCGACGTCGCGATGCGTGATGGGGATGTCGGTGAGCGTCGGTTCGCTGACCCGGTCGAGGTGGAAGGTGCGCATCGCCTGCCGCAGGTGACACCAGCCCTGCAGATACCACTGCCCGTTGGTGATCAGGATCTGCACCGGATCCACCGTGCGCGTCGTCGACGGCGCGTCGGGTGCCTGGTAGGTGAACGACACCGCCACGCCCTGGTGGAGTGCGCGCGAGACGACGCCCTGCACCTCCCCCACCTTCACGGGAGCGACCACCAGGTCCGGGGGCGCATCCGCCGATCCCCGTGAGAGCTTGGCCATCAGCCCGGCGACGAGGCCCGACTCTGACACGGCGGGTACGGCGGCCACCATCTGGAGCCCAGCGAGGAGGGCAGCCGCTTCGCGGGCCGTGAACCGCGGCACACGCCGCAGTGCCACGTCGTTGGTGATCTCGATGATGTCGTGCTCGTCGAGCAGATCCCAGTCGATGTCGAACATCTCCTGCGGGAGCTGCCAGTAGCCCGCGTCACCGGGAAGGCCGATGACGGTCAGCTTCTCCACCATCGCGCGCATGTCGTCGCGGCTCACACCGAACTCGGCGGCTGCCTCGTCGAGGGTCACCTGCCCCCGTTCGAGCAGATAGGGCACGAGGGTGAGGTACAGCCGCACGCGGTCGGCGGCGAGAAGTGGTGGGTGCGACGACGTCATCCGTGTACCCCTTCCCGCTGCGTGTGCAGCTCGGCGATCGCCCTCAGTCGCGAGACCACCGCGTCTCGGAGCTCGGACGGCTCGACGACGCGCACCTCCGGCCCGTACGAGGCGAGTTCGTCGGCGAAGATGTGCCGGTCGACGTATGGAACGTAGATCCCCTGCGTGGCGGGCGTCGCACGGCGGCCGAGCCGCAGTGCCGCCTCGGTGCCGGGGGTGACCTCCAGCAGGGCGTTCTGCGCCGCGGCGACGGACTCGAGGCCGGCGACTGCGCGGTCGGCAGCGCCGTCCCGCAGCGCCGGATCGAAGCTCTGGGCGGTCACCTTGACGGCGCTGACGATCCGGCTCAGCAGGAAGGTTCGCTCCGCGTCGACGTCGACGTCGATCCCGTACACGTGCCATCGCGCCTCGTACTCGACGAGGGCGAGGGGGCGCAGCCGCCGCCTTCTCGGAGCGGACTCCCCCGGCTTGAGGTATTCGAACACGACGACCCTGTTGCGCTCGATACCCTCCTGCAGCGCGGGGAACGCGGCGTCGCGCGCGGTGATCCTCGGCGCGAATCCGATGATCGGCTCGTCGCCGTCGATTCCGAGCGCGCGGATTTTGCGCACACCGGACTGCGCATCGGATGAGACGGACTCGGCGCTCCATACACTGCCGGCCAGGCGCAGGACCGCGAGTTCGGCCGGGGTGAACTCGATGTCGGACGGCAGGTCGTACTCGGCCTGCGGGATGCGGTACCGCGCCTCCCGCAGATCCTGCGGGTCGGCCGGGTCACCGATCGTCTCGATCGGGATGCCGAGGGCGCGAAGATCATCTTTGTCGCGCTCGAACATCTTCTCCAGCGCGTCGGACTTCGCACCCGCCTCTGCGCGCTGGCGGTAGCCTGAGACGTTCTCGAGGATCTGCTGCTTGGTCAGGCCGATCTCCGTGGCCATCAGCGCGACGACGAGGTTCGTCAGGCGCTCTTCGGCAGGGATCCGCGAGGAGGTCATTGCCGTGTCAGCTCTTCCGGGACGATTCCGAGCACGTCGACCACATACGCCGTCGCACCGCCGTCGTCTGCGGGGATCACGGCGAGGAACTGCGAGCCGACCGTCGACTCCTTGAGGCGCTCCGCGGCCTCCGCGGGCAGGGACGCCGGGTCGAGCACGATCCCGGAATCCCACGACGATGATGTGACGCTGCGGTCCTCCCAGTCGACGGCGGTGTAGTGGAACATCGGCGTCCCCTCGCCGACTTCCTCGCCCTCCCCGTCGATGAGCGTCTGAACGACCGGCCCGGAGGGTGCGCTGCCGGCGGGGATGATGATGCCCGGCCGCCCGTCCGCGGCCCGCACGACAGTGGGCAGTCCGCCCGCGGCGTTGAAGACGTCGCGGCCCTCGGCCTTCGGCAGCGCGGCATATCGCACGTCCAGGATGCCGATCAGGCTGTCCTTCTCTGCCAGACCGACCTGGGCTGCCATGCCCTCCGCCAGGTCCTTCGCGGGAATGGAGACGATCACGCGGCTGCCCGCCGTCGCGCAGCCGAGCGCCTCGTCGACACCGGGCAGCTGCTCGGCGATCGCGGCGGGGCTCCACACCGTCGTCCCCGCGTCCAGAGCGTCGCCGGAGGCGCCGTTGTAGAGCGCGTACGAGACGATGGCGTTCTGCTGGGGAGACGTGATGGTGCGCCCGTCTCCCACGATGGCGTCCGCGTACGCCGGCTCGGCAGTGCGCACGGGGGTCACCAGCTCGGCCTCCACCTCGCCGAGATCGCCCGCCACCTTCACCGAGGCCTCCAGGCCGTCCGAGGAGTGACGCTCGCATGCGGCTCCGTCGTAGCTAGGCGCGGAGGAGCACCCGGTCAGCGCCAGAGCGGCGAGGGCGAGAGCAGAGAGAGCAGCGGAGGATTTACGCACGCGCCCCAGTCTATTGCGAAGGCTGATCACCCTCGCGCGACGCGGCCGCGCGACGGGCCCCCTCGGCGGCCTTCTGCGCTTCGCGCACGCGTTTGCGCAGGTTCTTGTCGGTGATCTCCCGGTCGCCGACCGCGCCGGGGGTCCAGAGTTCGACATCCGCATCGCTGAAGCTCGACTTCGAGGCACGGCGGCGCACCTCCGGCGGGATGGCGCCCGGCGCCAGCCGGCGGGCGGTGAGCAGGAACCCGGTGTGCGCGACCATGCGGTGATCCGGCCGCACGGCGAGCCCTTCGACGTGCCAGCCTCGCACCATCGTCTCCGAGGCCTCGGGCTCGGTGAACAGACCCGTGCCGCGGAGGTACTCCGCGACGCGGGAGAGCTGCGTCGCGGTGGCGATGTAGCAGATCACGACGCCGCCGGGCGTGAGGGCGTCCGCGACGGCATCCATGCAATCCCATGGCGCGAGCATGTCGAGTACCACCCGGTCGACGCTTCCCGCTTCGAAGCGTTCCGGGAGCTGCTCGGCGAGGTCGCCGACGACGACCTCCCACGTGTCCGGTGCGCCGCCGAAGAAGGTCTCGACATTCGCCTTGGCGACCTCGGCGAAGTCCTCGCGGCGCTCGAACGAGACCAGGCGCCCGTCACTCCCTACTGCGCGCAGCAGGGCGAGCGACAGGGCGCCCGAGCCGACGCCCGCCTCGACGACGGTCGCGCCGGGGAAGATGTCGGCCTGCATGACGATCTGCGCGGCGTCCTTCGGGTAGACGATCGCCGCCCCACGCGGCATCGACATCGCGAAGTCGCGCAGCAGCGGGCGCAGCGCGAGGTAGTCGTGCCCAGAGCTGTTGGTGACCACGGAGCCGTCCGGTTGACCGATCAGGTCGCTGTGCCGCAGCACGCCGTGGTGGGTGTGCAGTTCACCGTCGGGGCGCAGCGTGACGGTGTGCAGACGCCCCTTCGGGCCGGTGAGCTGCACACGGTCGCCCTCTCGGAACGGTCCGGACGGACGCACCGCGCTCATCGCACGTTCTCCATCGCAGCGCGGGCGTAGAGGTCGCGGATGTCGGCCGTCGTCCTGCCCGCGAGCGTAGGCCACAGTTCGTGCGCTCCGGCGTCGTCCAACGAGACGATGTGGGGAACGCCGAGCGTCACGGCGCCGGATGAGCGGCCGGCGGTGACGCCGGTGACCGAGTCCTCGATGACCACCGCGTCGGCGATGTCGATGCCGAGCTTGGTCGCCGCCGTGAGGTAGGGCTCCGGGTGCGGCTTGGGAAGGGTGACGTCGTCGCCGGCGACGACGAGGTCGAAGGCGGCGAAGTCGATGCTGTTCACCACCTCCAGTGCCATCCTGCGCAGCGACATGGTCACCAGCGCAGTCGGGACGCCCTGCGCGCGCAGGTCGGCGAGCAGTTCGGCCGCGCCGGGCCGGAACGGCACGCCCTGCGTCTTCAGCGCGGCGGCCACGCGGTCGGTGAGAGTCTGGACGATCTCCTCCGGGTCCATGTCGACCCCGGCGCTCTGCAGCACGACCGCGCTGTCGAGCAGGCCGTTGCCGACGAGCTGCACGGCATCCTCGTGCGTCCACCGCCCGCCGTACGACGCGACGAGTTCGGTCTCGGCCGCCATCCAGTACGGCTCGGTGTCGACGAGGGTTCCGTCCATGTCCCACAGGACTGCGCTGGGCTTGCTGCTCACCGAACCAGCCTAGCCCGAGCCGGCCCGCCGCCTTCCGCGGGCGCTAGCCTGGAGGGATCCCCTCGGCATGATCGCCTGGATGGCGGCGGATCCCGCCGAGGGCTGGACAGGAAGGAGCGCGGGTGGACGTTCTCGGCTCACGCATCGTCGTCGCCGCGTTCGACGGATGGAACGATGCCGGCGAGGCAGCCAGCGGCGCGATCGCGAAGCTGCGCGAGTCCGCCGAATATGAGCTCGTGCACTCCGTCGACCCCGAGCTGTACTTCGATTACCAATACACGCGTCCGTCCACGCGCATGGACGCGACCGGGCGACGGGAACTGCACTGGCCGGAGGCAGCACTGTGGCGCCCCCGGCGCTCGGAGCAGGACAGCGGACCGGAGCTGTGGCTCCTCACCGGATCCGAGCCCGCGCGCGCCTGGCAGGCGTTCGCCGGCGAGTTCGTCGACGTGGCGCTCCGGGATGACGTCACCGGGTTCATCACTCTCGGTGCGATGCTCTCGGACGTCCCGCACACCCGCCCGATCTCGGTGTTCACCTCCAGTCAGAACGAACTCATGCGTGAGACGCACGGGCTCGACAAGTCGACGTACGAGGGGCCGGTCGGCATCCTCAGCGTCTTCGAGCACTTCGCGGAGATCGCCGGCATCCCCGCTGCGAGCCTGTGGGCGAGCGTGCCGCACTACGTCGCCACCGCCGCGCCGTCGCCCAAGGCAACCCTCGCCCTCCTCGATCGGCTGGAAGAGCTCACCGGCTTCGGCCCCGATCGTGAACACCTCCGCACCGAGGCGGCCGCGTGGGAGGCATCCATCGACGCCGCCGCGGCCGAAGACGAGGAGATGACGGAGTACATCCGCCAGCTGGAGCGCACCCGCGACACGTGGGACTCCCCCGACGCCTCCGGCGATGCGATCGCCCAGGCGTTCGAGCGTTACCTGCGCCGGCGCGGCGACGGCTTCGACAAGCGCTGAGCCTCACCCGGGTCCTGCTGGGTCCCTGAGCTTGTCGAAGGGCCCAGCCGCTCAGCTCGCCGGGATGACTCCCGTGCTCAGCATCACGATCAGCGCGGAACCCAGCAGTACCCGGTAGATCACGAACGGCAGGAAGCTGCGCTTCGAGATCCAGTTCATGAAGAAGGCGATCACGCCCAGCGCGACGACGAATGCGATGCCTGTCGCGGCGAAGGTCTCGCCGAGGCCGAAGTGCTGATCGGGGTCGTCCCAGTGCTTGAAGAGCTGGAAGAAACCGCTGCCGAAGACGGCCGGGATGGCGAGCAGAAACGCGTAGCGCGCGGCGGCGGCACGTTCATAGCCCAGGAACAGACCCATCGTGATGGTGCCGCCCGAGCGTGAGACCCCGGGCACGAGTGAGAGCGCCTGCGCGAACCCGAAGGCCACGCCGTGGGGGTACGTCAGCTGGTTCAGCTTGCGGCGTTTCGCGCCGACGTAGTCCGCGATCCCGAGCAGCAGACCGAACCCGATCAGCATGATCGCCACGAGCCAGAGCGAACGCAGCACGGTTTCGATCTTGTCCTGGAACACCAGTCCCAGCACGACGATCGGGATGCTGCCGATGATGATGAGCCAGCCCATCCTGGCATCCGGGTCGTTGCGCGGCGCCTTGCCGGTGAGTGAACGGAACCACTGACCGATGATGCGCACGATGTCGCGCCAGAAGAAGACGACCACTGCGGCCTCGGTGCCGATCTGCGTGATGGCGGTGAACGCCGCTCCCGGGTCCTCTCCCGACGGCAGGAACGTGCCGAGGATGC
>JAPSIX010000150.1:0-3155 GCA_031178475.1 Microbacterium sp.
GTGGACGCCGCGAACTGCGCCGCGCCGAGCTTCTCGATCACGTACCCTCGCCGGCAGTGACCTGCCTCTTCGAAACCGCTGAGCACCCGGTACGCCTGCGCGAAGCCCCCTGGCACACCCTCCGCCTGCACAGCCCCGCGCGTCACCACCCCGTAGCGGTCGAGCAGGAGCCCGGCGGTGACGGTCGCGCGCCGCGCGGCATCCGCGTCCGTCCCGGGGAGGACGGCCCAGCGGCCGCCGAAGCCGGCCGACGACGGGCGGGCGGCGGGGCGGGCAAGCGAGATGCCGCGGTAGGTGCGCGTGCGGGGTGCTCGGCGCGTGGTCTTGTGCGCCTGCGAACCGCCGGCGATCAGCGCGCGCACGGGCGAGAACGTGTCGTTCGTGACGTGCCCCTGCCAGGTGAGTGCCCAGAGAGCGTCGAGCACGGACTGCTCGTTCTCGGCATCCGTCATCTGGCGCAGCCCGGCCGCGAAGGACGCACCGCTGAGCCGCAGGACGTCGAGGATCCTCTCCTCGAGCGACCCCGGCGCCGGCGTCTCCTCGGGCGCGGGCAGGGTGAACGGGGCGAGGTCGGCGGGATGCAGCGACACCCAGCCGTCGCGTCCCGGCAGCGCCCCGTGTCCGGCCCAGACCACCTCGCCGGCCGCGGTGAGCTCGTCCAGCAGCGCCGGTGTGTAGTCGCGCACTCGGCCGGGCAGCACGAGCGATTCCCATGCGCTCGCCGGGATCGGTACGCCGGCGAACTGCTCGATCACGGCCAGCACGCCGTCGACGCCCTCGAGCGGGCGGGTGAGGTGCTGCCAGTCGGGCAGGAACCGTGCGTACGCCTGCGGGCTGACCGGTTCCACGCTTCCGCGGATCGCCGCGAGCGACCGCATCCGCAGCCGCCGCAGCACCTCTGTGTCGCACCACTCCTTCGCGTCTGCGGTGTCCTGGTTTGCTGAACCCGCCGACGGGCCGGAGGCGGGCAGGAAGTAGCCGCTCGTCAGTCGTCCGGCCGACTCGAGGCGCTGGAGCGTGTGGCGGGCGACGGCCGTTCCAATGCCGAATCGGGTGGCGACCGCTTCGGTGGTGAATGGTCCGTGGGTGCGGGCGTGACGCGACACGAGGTCGCCCAGCGGGTCGGCGACGGGATCGAGGAAGGCGACCGGGATGCCGGTGGGCAGGGCCGCGCCGAGCGCGTCGCGCAGCCGGCCGGCATCCTCGATCACGGCGACGCGGGAGTGCCCGGCGATCGTGACGGGGATCGCGCGCCGGGCGGTGACCAGCTCTGCCAGCAGCGTCTCGGCCCGCTCCGGCGTCGTGGAGGTGGTCGCATCGTCATCGTCCTGCAGCCGGTCGGCGACCTCGGCGGCATCCAGTGGACCGAGCAGTCGAAGCAGGTCGGCGACGCCTTCGACACCGCGTGCACGTCGTTGGGGATCGAGCCGCTGCGCCTCGCGTTCGAACTGCGCGATGACGTCGGGGTCGAGCAGTTCGCGCATCTCGACGGTGCCCAGCAGCTCGCCCAGCAGAGCGGGGTCGACCGACAGTGCCGCCGCCCGACGCTCCGCGAGCGGCGAGTCACCCTCGTACATGAAGGCGCCGACGTAGCCGAACAGGAGGTCGCGCGCGTACGGGGAGGGCTGCGGCGGCTCGGTCTCAACGAGGCGGATGCGTCGTTCGGCGACGTCGGTGATCAGCCGACGCAGGGCGGGAAGGTCGTAGACGTCCTGCAGCACTTCGCGGAGCGTCTCGAGGATGACGGGGAAGGTCGGATGCCGGCGTGCGACCTCGAGCAGCTGGGCGGAACGCTGACGCTGCTGCCACAGCGGCGTACGGCGATTGGGGTTCGTGCGGGGCATGAGCAGAGCGCGCGCGGCGCACTCGCGGAAGCGCGACGCGAACAGGGCGGAGCCGCCCACCTCGAACGTGACGATCTGCTCGAGCTCGTCGGCGTCGAACACGAAGAGGTCGGCCCCGGGTGGGTCGGTGTCAGCATCCGGAATGCGGACGATGATGCCGTCGTCGCTCGCGACGGCTGAGCCTTCCACTCCGAGTCGCTCTCGCACACGGGCGTTGATCGCCAGTGCCCACGGTGCGTGCACTTTCATGCCGTATGGGGAATGAAGGATGACGCGCCAGTCGCCCACCTCGTCCCGACCTCGCTCCACGGTCAAGGTGCGGTCGGTCGGCAGCGTTCCGGTGGCCTCGCGCTGCTCGGTGAGGTAGCCGAGCAGGTTGTCGCGCGCTCGTTCGTCGAGGCCGGCGTCGATGAGGCGCTGCTGGGCCTTCTCGGGAGTGGCGGTCGACACCTCGCGGGAGAACCGGCCGAGAGCCTCGCCGAGTTCGAAGGGCCGACCGATGCCGTCGCCGTGCCAGAACGGCACCTTGCCCGGCTGCCCGTACGCGGGGATCACGTTCACACGGTCGTGCGTGATCTCGGCGATGCGCCAGCTCGTCGTGCCGAGCGTGAACACGTCGCCGACCCGCGACTCGTACACCATCTCCTCGTCGAGCTCGCCGACGCGGGCACCGGTGGTCTCGCCGGCGACGAACACGCCGAACAGCCCGCGGTCGGGGATGGTTCCGCCGCTCGTGACGGCGATCCGCTGCGCGCCCGGCCGTCCGGTCAGGGTTCCGGCATCCCGGTCCCACACCAGCCGCGGCCGCAACTCGGCGAACTCGTCGGACGGATACTTTCCGGCCAGCAGGTCGAGGGTCGCCTCGTAGGCGGAGCGGGGCAACGACTGGAACGGGGCGCTGCGCCGCACGGTCTCGTACCACTCCTCTACCGAGACGGGTTCCAGCGCGCACGCCGCGACCGTCTGCTGGGCGAGAATGTCGAGCGGATTGCGGGGAACCGAGATCGCCTCGATCTGGCCGGCGAGCATCCGCTCGGTCACGATCGCGGTGTGCAGCACGTCGCCGCGGTGTTTCGGGAAGAGCGACGCGCGACTGATCTCGCCGACCTGGTGGCCGGCGCGGCCGACGCGCTGCAGACCGGATGCCGCCGACGGCGGCGCCTCCACTTGGATCACCAGGTCCACGGCACCCATGTCGATGCCCAGCTCGAGGCTGCTGGTGGCGACGACGCAACGCAGCACGCCGGCCTTCAGCTCCTCCTCGACGATGGCACGCTGCTCCTTCGACACCGAGCCGTGGTGCGCCTTCGC
>JAPSIX010000150.1:3255-4762 GCA_031178475.1 Microbacterium sp.
GTAGATCTCGTTCAGTCGCCCCGTGAGCCGCTCGGCCAGGCGTCGTGAGTTGGCGAAGACGATGGTCGAGCGGTTCTCGAGCACCTTGTCGACGATCGCTTCCTCAACATGCGGCCAGACGGAGCCGGTGATCTCGGTATATTCGGCGGGCTCGTCGGGTGCTGTTCCTGAACCGGTCGCAGGCCCCGGCGGCGGGGGCGGGTTGCGCATGTCCTCGATGGGCACGACCACGCTCAGGTCGAATGTCTTCACCGCGCGCGGCGCGACGATGTCGACCGGCGCCGAGCCGCCCAGGAACCGGGCGACCTCGTCGATCGGCCGCACGGTGGCCGACAGCCCGATGCGCTGAGCGGGGGGTGTGGGTCCCTGAGCCGGTCGAAGGGCCGCCCCGCCGGCTCGGCGGAGGGCGTCCAAGCGCTCGAGACTGACGGCGAGGTGCGCGCCCCGCTTCGTCGCGGCGACCGCGTGGACCTCGTCGATGATGACCGTGTGCACGCCGCGCAGGGTGTCGCCGGCCCGGCTGGTGAGCATCAGGTACAGCGACTCGGGGGTGGTGATCAGGATGTCGGGTGGGGCCGACACGAGCTTGCGGCGGTCACTTGACGTGGTGTCCCCGGAACGCACTCCCACGGTGACATCGGGCACGGGCAGACCGAGTCGGCGTGCGGACTGCCCGATGCCCACGAGAGGCGAGCGGAGGTTGCGTTCGACGTCGACGCCGAGCGCTTTGAGGGGGGAGATGTAGAGGATGCGCGTCCGCGGCAGATCGCTCTGTGCGGGTGGCTCGGCGCGCTCGCGGAAGACGCTGTCGATCGCCCACAGGAATGCTGACAGGGTCTTTCCCGACCCGGTGGGCGCGACCACGAGAGCGTTGCGCCCCGCCGAGATGGCATCCCACGCCCCCGCTTGGGCTGGAGTCGGCGCGTCGAACGCCCCGCGAAACCAGTCCTGGGTCGCGGGCGTGAACCGATCGAGCACACCGTGCGCTGAGCCTGTCGAAGCGTCGCTCATGCCTCCATCATGCGGGAGATCACGGACATCGCGGCGTGCGGGCCGACTTCCATGCGACGCTGCCGTTCCTCGACACGCATCGCCGAACCTGGCTGGCGGGTGCCCTGCGGCGCACCCTTCCCGGGCATCCCTGGCTCGACCGGCTGCTCTGACGCTTGCCGATGTCCGTCGCCCGGGTCAGGCTGGCAGCATGGCACACACGACGAACTACCTCTCGACCTTCATCGAGGTCGCGGAGGACTGCCCGGTCGACCACGCACAGGAGCCGCCCGCGGGGGAGAGGCCGACTGTCGCGGCGCTGCACTACCGGCTGATCGCCGAAGAGCCGTTCTCTCGCACCTCCGACGACGTGATCTTCGCGACGCACGCGATCCGGCAAGGCATCGACGACGCGGAGAGAGACGCCGCACGCGAGGCCTTCTTCTCCACGGGTCAGCCGTGCCTGCGGTCGTCCCCGCTCGGCAAACGCTACGGGTGGGGAATCCTGCACGACGCG
>JAPSIX010000151.1 GCA_031178475.1 Microbacterium sp.
GGGGCACCGGCATCCTCCCATGCCTCACGCGCGGCGATCAGGGCGAACTGCGTCGACGGGTCGAGCCGCTTGGACTCGTGGCGTGGCAGCACCTCCTCCGGGCGCACCGACGCCTCAGCGGCGAACGTCACCGGGATCTGGTACTTCTCGATCCACTCGTGAGACAGGGTGCGCGCGCCGGGCTTGCCGGCGAGCAGGTTCGCCCAGTTCTCCGGTGCGGTGCCGCCCAGTGCGGAGGTGGCGCCGATACCGGTGACGACGATGCGCTTGGTCATGGGTGTCCTTCGTGAAGGGAGGGTTCAGATAAGGAGGATGCCACGCCCCGCGCAGCGGCGGGGGTGGCATCCACGTACTTACTCCTGGCCGGCGACGATGAAGTTGACGGCGTCGGAGACGGTCTTCAGGTTCTTGACCTCGTCGTCGGGGATGGTGACGCCGAACTTCTCCTCGGCGTTGACGACGATCGTCATCATCGAGATCGAATCGATGTCGAGGTCGTCGGTGAACGACTTCTCCATCGTGACCTCGGACGAGTCGATGCCCGTCTCGTCGGTGACCAGCTCGGCAAGGCCGCTGAGGACCTCGTCCTGGGTGAGAGCCATGTTTTCCTCTTTCTCGGGAGTGGTTTCGGAACCGGTGAACAGTCTAGGCAACGGCGGCCGTCCCTCAGGGGAGAACGACCACCTGCGCGCCGAACACGAGACCGGCGCCGAAGCCGATCTGAAGGGCGAGGCCGCCGCTGAGTTCGGGGTGCTCTTCGAGCAGACGATGCGTGGCGAGCGGGATCGAGGCGGCCGACGTGTTGCCGGTCGTCTCGATGTCGCGGGCGATGACAGTGGACTCGGGCAGGCCGAGTTGCTTGGCGAACTCCTCGATGATGCGCAGGTTCGCCTGGTGGGGAATGAACGCCGCCAGATCCTCGGGTCCGACTCCTGCGCGCTCGAGCGCCTCACGCGCCACCTTCGCCATCTCCCACACGGCCCAGCGGAAGACGCGCGGGCCCTCCTGGCGTAGGGTCGGCCACGGTGCGAGACCGTCGCGGAAGTCGGTCAGGGTGTGGTTCATGCCCACCAGGTCGGCCTTCGAACCGTCCGAGCCCCACACGGTGGGCGAGATGCCGGGTGTCTCGCTGGGCCCGATGACGACGGCACCCGCACCGTCGCCGAGCAGGAACGAGATGCTGCGGTCGGTGGGGTCGACGATGTCGGAGAGCTTCTCGGCGCCGATGACGACGGCGTAATGTGCCGAGCCGGTGCGGATGAGTGCGTCGGCCTGTGCGATCGCGTAGGCGTACCCGGCGCATGCGGCGTTCGAGTCGTACGCGGCGGCGGGGTTCGCGCCGATGCGGTCGGCGACGATCGCCGCCACTGACGGCGTCTGCTTCGGATTGCTGACCGTGGCGACGATGACGAGGTCGATCTGCTCGGCGGGCACTCCGGCGCGCTCGACGGCTTCCCTGGCGGCAGCGGTCGACAGGTCGATCACATCGGTGCCCGCTGCGGCGCGGGTACGAGTGACGATGCCGGTGCGCTGGCGGATCCACTCGTCGCTGGAGTCGATCGGCCCGACGAGGTCGTCGTTGGGCACCGCGTTCTCGCCGCGGGACGCCCCCACGGAGTAGATCCGTGTGTACGCCGGGCCGGCTGCCTGCTTGAGCGTCGTCACTTCGCTTCTCCGTTCAGCAGCGCGACGGCCGCATCGAGATCGTCGGGCGTCTTCACCGCGACCGCAGGAACCCCGCGGAGGCCGCGCTTGGCGAGGCCGGTGAGCGCGCCGGCGGGTGCCAGTTCGATCAGGCCGGCGATGCTGTGCTCGGCGAAGGACGCCATGCACAGGTCCCAGCGCACCGGGGAGGACACCTGGTCGACGATGTTGTCGAGCGCGGTGCGGCCGCTGTCGACGACCGACCCGTCCCGATTCGTCCACAGCGTGATCTCGGGGTCGGATGCGGGGACTCCGGCGACCGCCGAACGCAGCGTCTCGACTGCAGGGGACATATACGAGGTGTGGAAGGCGCCGGCGACCTGCAGAGGCACCACGCGCGTGCCGCGCAGCGGCTCCTCAGCCAGAGCGGCGAGGTCCTTCAGCGCTCCGGCGGCGACGATCTGGCCGCCGCCGTTGTAGTTGGCAGGGCTGAGCCCCAGTTCGGCCAGTCGCGCCTCGACGGCATCCTGGTCTCCGCCGAGCACGGCGCTCATGCCCGTCTCGGCGGCGGCCGCAGCATCCGCCATCGCACGCCCGCGGATGCCCACCAGCCGCATCGCATCGACCTCGGCGACCACACCCGCCCCGGCCGCGGCGGCGAGTTCACCGACGGAGTGGCCGGCGATGCCGTCGGCGCGGCGTGCGGCCCGCGCGGTCAGCGCCTCGAGAGCGATCAGCGAGGCGGCCACGATGAGCGGCTGCGCGATGCGCGTGTCGCGGATCGTGTCGGCATCCGACTCGGTGCCGTGGGTGACGAGATCCACCTCGGCCGCTTCGGAATAGGCCGCGAGTCGATCGGCGACGCCGTCGAGCTCGAGCCAGGGGGCGAGGAATCCGGGTGTCTGGGAGCCCTGTCCGGGGCAGGCGACGACGATCACCTTCCCAGTCTGCCAACGATCACGAGGTTTCGGTGGATGAACCGTCACAAGAATCCCTGGTTCGCTTGTGCGTGGCGCACAGGCGTGCCGTCAGCGGCGCCGGGCGAGCGGACGCCGCCGCACCGGATCGGTCGCACCGATCGAACCCAAGATGAGTGCGGTCTGCAGGATGAGCGCCTCACGAGGACCAGTGGCATCCCAGCCGATCACCTCGCTGACCCGCTTGAGGCGGTAGCGGACGGTGTTCGGGTGCACGAACAGCTCGCGTGCGGTCGCCTCGAGCGACCGGCCGTTGTCGAGGTAGCTCCACAGCGTGGTGACCAGGTCCGGTGAGTGGGACTGGAGCGGGCGGAAGATCCGCTCGATGAGCGTCTGCTTCGCCAGGGCGTCGCCGGCCAGGGCGCGCTCGGGCAGCAGGTCGTCGGCCTGCACGGGGCGCGGGGCACCACGCCAGGCTCTGGCGACGGCGAATCCGGCGAGGGCGGCGCGGGCACTCTGACCGGCGTCAACGAGTGCCGTCACGGGAGGGCCGAGCACGACGTAGCCCGGACCGAAGGACGGCTCCAGACGGGTCGCGATCTCCTCGAACGGCAGGTCCTCGCCCTCGTTCTCCTTGCCCGGCACGCGGGCCCGGCCGATCACGAGCACCAGACGCGAGCCCTGCACACCGATCAGCACGTCCACCGACAGCTTGCGAGCCGTCCGGCGCACCTGGTCCACGTCGAACTGCGGGGGAGTGGTGCCGACGATCACGCAGACCTCGCCGTGTCCGTGCCACCCGAGCGCTGCGATGCGACTGGGCAGCTCCTCGTCGGCTTCGCCGGTGAGGATCGAGTCGACGACGAGCGCCTCCAACCGCGCATCCCACAGGCCGCGGGCCTCGGCGGCCCTGGCGTACACGTCGGCCGCCGCGAACGCGACGTCACGGGAATACAGCAGGATCGCCTCACGCAGCTGCGCGCCCTTCCCTGCTACGCGCTCCTCGGTGACCTCGACGGTCACCCGGATCAGCTGCAGGGTCTGCTGCAGGCTGACGCTGCGCAGCAGCTCGCGCGGCGCCGCGGCGAAGATGTCAGCGGCGATCCAGGGCGTGGAGTTGGGGTCCTCGTACCACTGGATGAACGAGGTGATGCCCGCCTGTGCCACCAGCCCCACCGCGGAGCGGCGGGCCGGTGGCATGTCGGCGTACCAGGGGAGAGTGTCCTCCAGCCGCTTGATCGTCACCGTGGCGATGTCGCCGGAGATCCGGCGCAGCCAGGCGAGCGTGGCGGCCTTGTCCATGGCCGGCGGTGAGGAACCGGTCACGGGGCTCAGCTCTCGCCGCCCGCGTTCCCGCTGGTCCCCGCGTTCACGTTGAACAGTTCGTACTTCGCGATCGCCTGGCCGACGAGGGAGCGGTCGATCGTGCCCTGGTCGGCGAGCGCCTGCAGCGCACGCACGACGATCGAGGGACCGTCGATCTTGAAGTAGCGACGGGCCGCGGCGCGGGTGTCGGAGAAGCCGAAGTCGTCGGCACCGAGCGTGTAGTACGGCTGCGGCACCCAGGGCCGGATCTGGTCCTGCACGGCGTGCATGAAGTCACTGACGCCGATGACAGGCCCTTCGGCGCCCTGCAGCTTCTCGGTGAGATACGCGGTGCGCGGCTGCTCGTCGGGGTGCAGGAAGTTGTGCTCGTCGACGGCCAGGCCGTCGCGGCGCAGCTCAGTCCACGAGGTGACGGACCACACGTCTGCCACGACACCCCAGTCGTTCTTCAGCAGCTCCTGAGCCTCAAGCGCCCACGGCACACCGACGCCGGAGGCGAACAGCTGGGTGCGCGGGCCGCCGCCCTCGCCCTGGGCGACACGGTGGATGCCGCGGACGATGCCGTCCACGTCGACGCCCTCGGGCTCAGCGGGCTGCACCAGCGGCTCGTTGTAGACGGTGATGTAGTACATCACGTTCGGGTCCTCGTGCTCGCCGCCGTACATCCGCTCCAGGCCGGAGCGCATGATGTGGGCGATCTCGTACCCGTATGCCGGATCGTACGAGACAGTGGCAGGGTTCGTCGCCGCGAGCAGGTGGGAGTGCCCGTCTGCGTGCTGCAGGCCTTCACCCGTCAGGGTCGTACGGCCGGCGGTGGCGCCGATGATGAAGCCGCGGGCCATCTGGTCGCCGGCGGCCCACTG
>JAPSIX010000152.1 GCA_031178475.1 Microbacterium sp.
CCGACAGGTTCTGCCCGGTCATCTCGGGGGCGGCGGTGACGCGGCGCAACTGCTCATCGGCATCCAGATCCGCATCGGCACCCGCGAAGATGCCGCCGCGCATCGAGCCGGCCGAGCGGATGTGCCGGGTGACGGCCCGGGTGTCGATGCCGCTGATGCCGACGATGCCGTCGCGCACGAGGATCTCGTCGAGCGAGCTGGTGGCCCGCCAGTTCGACACGACGCGCGAAGGGTCGCGAACGATGTATCCGGCCACCCAGATGCGGCGCGACTCGGTGTCTTCGTCGTTCATGCCGGTGTTGCCGATGTGCGGTGCCGTCTGCAGCACGATCTGGCCGGCGTAGGACGGGTCGGTGAGGGTCTCCTGGTAGCCGGACATGCCGGTGGCGAAGACGACCTCGCCGAGGGTCGTACCGCGGGCGCCGTAGGCGCGCCCGGTGAAGCGAGTGCCGTCTTCGAGGACGAGGACGGCCTTCTCGGTCGAAGGGGTCATGGGTTCACTCCGTTCTCCGGCGCGGCGCACAGGCGCTCGAGCTCCGGAAGGATCTGCTGCGGCTCGGCGGTCACAAGGCGCAGGTAGGAATCGACGAGGATGCCGTCGGTGACCCGCCACACGAGGCGGACCAGCCCGTTCGGCTCCACGACACGGTCGATGGCGACGGTTGCGCGGTCGGCGCGAGTCAGGCGATCGGAGGCGAGGAAGACGGTCGGGGCGCCGTCGAGGCTCAGCGCCACGCCGCGGTCGGTGAGGACCAGCTCGCCGCGGGCGCGGTATGTCAGCGGGGACACGGCGAGGCGCTCGAGCGGATCGTCGTGCTTCGTCGTCGCCACGTACAGCACCTCGGTGCGGCCGGTGACGTCGGCGTGCTCGGGGACGCCCAACGGAGCCGTCAGACCCGAGTCGCGGCGGAGCCGCGCACGCCAGGCGAGGTACATTCCCGCGAAGACGAGCACGACGAAGGCCGCGATGAGCACAGCCGCGAGTTCGCGGCTCACTTCGACTCCGTCGCTTTCGCGAGTTCCTCGACGACGAGCCCGTCCTCCACGGTCACCACGCCGCCATGCACGGTCCAGGTGACGCGGCCCGGCAGCTCGCGACCGAGATACGGAGAGTTGGCACTGCGGCCGTGCAGGTCGGACTCGGTGAACACTCCCTGCGCGTTCGGGTCGTACAGGGTGACGTGCGCGGGCTCGCCGACCTCGAGCGGGCGGCCATGGCCCTCCAGACGGCCGATACGGGCGGGCGCCTGACTCATCGTGCGAGCCACGTCGGCCCAGTCCAGCATCCCCGTCGTGACCATCGCCTGGTGCACCACCCGCAGCGCGCTCTCGAGCCCGACCATGCCGTTCGCGGCGGCTTGCCACTCGCACGCCTTGTTCTCGGACGGATGCGGCGCGTGATCGGTGGCGACGATGTCGATCGTGCCGTCGGCCAGTCCCTCTCGCACGGCGAGGACGTCCTCTTCGCGCCGCAGCGGCGGGTTGACCTTGTAGCGTGCGTCATAACCGCGGACCAGCTCATCGGTCAGCAGCAGGTGGTGCGGTGTGACCTCGGCGGTCACGGCGATGCCGCGCTTCTTCGCCCACCGGATGATGTCCACAGAGCCGGCGGTCGAGAGATGACAGACATGAAGGCGGGAGCCGACGTGCTCGGCGAGCAGCACGTCGCGAGCGATGATCGACTCCTCGGCGACAGCGGGCCAGCCGGCGAGCCCCAGTTCGGCCGACACGATGCCCTCGTTCATCTGCGCGCCTTCGGTGAGACGTGGATCCTGTGCATGCTGAGCGATGAGGCCGTCGAAGGACTTCACGTACTCCAGGGCGCGGCGCATGATCAGCGGGTCCCAGACACAGAATCCGTCGTCGCTGAACACGCGCACCCGCGCCCGGGATGCGGCCATCGCGCCGAGTTCGGCCAGACGCTCGCCCCTCTGACCGACAGTCACGGCTCCGATGGGCTGCACGGTCGCGTACCCCGCTGCTTCGCCGAGGGCGAGCTCCTGCTCGACGACTCCGGCCGTGTCGGCGACGGGCGAGGTGTTCGGCATCGCGAAGACCGCGGTGAATCCGCCGGCGGCAGCCGCCCGGGTGCCCGTGAGCACGGTTTCGGATGCTTCATAGCCCGGTTCACGCAGGTGCGTGTGCAGGTCCACCAGGCCCGGCAGGGCGATCAGACCCGCGGCATCCACCACCCGCGCTCCTGCGCGGCTGAGGCCGGTGCCGACCTCTGCGATCCGCCCGTCCTCCACCACCAGGTCGGCAGTGGCGCCTCCGGTCAGCTGAGCGCCGGTGATCACGAGGGATCCGGTCACTTCGCACCCCCTCGTTCGTCATTCCGCTCCCCCGCCAGCAGCAGGTAGAGCACGGCCATGCGCACAGAGACCCCGTTCGCCACCTGCTCGAGCACGGTGGAACGCGACGAGTCGGCGGCTTCGCTGGAGATCTCCAGACCCCGGTTCATCGGGCCGGGATGCATCACAATGCTAGTGTCCGGCAGGGTCGCGACGCGCACGGCGTCGAGTCCCCAGAGGCGCGAATACTCCCGTTCAGTCGGGAAATAGGCGGCATTCATGCGCTCCGCCTGGATGCGCAGCATCATCACGGCATCCGGGCCGGCGGCAAGTGCGCGGTCGAGGTCGAATTCGACCGCCGCCGGCCACAGTGACACGTTCTGTGGCAGCAGCGTCGGCGGGGACACGAGTGTGACCTCCGCACCCAGCGTGCTCAGCAGCCAGACGTTCGAGCGCGCGACGCGCGAATGCAGCACATCGCCGACGATCACGATGCGCAGGCCCGCGAGGTCGCGGCCACGGCTGGCGTCGCCGTAGAAGCGCTTGCGGATCGTGTACGCGTCGAGCAGCGCTTGGGTGGGGTGCTCGTGCGTGCCGTCGCCGGCGTTCACGACCCCGGCCGTGATCCAGCCGCTCGTCGCCAGGGTCTGCGGGGCCCCGGAGGCCGAGTGGCGCACCACGACGGCATCCGCCCCCATGGCCTCCAGCGTCTGCGCGGTGTCCTTCAGGCTCTCGCCCTTCGAGACGCTGGAGCCTTTGGCGGCGAAGTTGATCACGTCCGCTGAGAGACGCTTGGCGGCCGCTTCGAACGAGATGCGGGTACGGGTGGAGTCCTCGAAGAAGAGGTTGACCACGGTCTTGCCGAGCAGGGTCGGCAGCTTCTTGACCTGACGCGATTGAGTGTCGGCCATGTCCTCGGCGACGTCGAGGATGCGCAGCGCCGTGGCGCGGTCGAGCGTGCGGGTGTCGAGCAGGTGCCTCATGCTTCGATCGTCACCTCATCGACGCCGTCGAGTTCGCGCAAGCGGACGTTGACGCGCTCGGAGCGCGCGGACGGGATGTTCTTGCCGACGAAGTCGGGGCGGATCGGCAGCTCGCGGTGCCCTCGGTCGACGAGGATCGCCAGGCGCACGACCGCGGGTCGGCCGATCGACTGCAGCGCGTCGAGGGCGGCGCGGATGCTGCGGCCGGAGAAGAGCACGTCGTCGACGAGTACGACGGTCTTGCCGTCAATTCCGGCGGCGGGGATCTCGGTGCGCTTCGGCGAGCGGGTCGGATGCCGGGCGAGGTCGTCACGAAACAGCGTGACGTCCAGGGATCCGACGGGGATCTCGACCTGTGAGATTCCGCTGATCAGCGGGCCGAGGCGGTCAGCGAGGGTGACGCCTCTGGTCGGGATGCCGAGGAGGACGAGATCGTCTGCGCCGCGATTGGATTCGAGGATCTCGTGCGCGATGCGGGTCAGTGCCCGCGAGATGTCGGCTTCGTGCAGCACGGTGCGTGCACTCATTCGACGCTCCCTTCTCCGCCTCTCTGGACGGGGTTAAAGGTTGCTTGCCGTGCCAGTCTACCCGGACGGACGACCCGCCCGCGTCGCCGACGATCACGATGCGCGCCGTCGCCGAGAAAAGCAGATCCGTCAAGCGCCGCGGACGACGATTCCGCGTGCGCGCGCCACATCCGCGAGGTGCCTGTCGAAGGTGGCGAGGGTAGCGCCGAGTGATTCAGCTGTCGCGAGGACGCAGCAGTCCGGGAGCTTCAGGGAGGTCAGCGCGCGCAGCTGCGCGAGAACCGCAGGCGCACTCGGCGGCGGAACGATCTGTTCGATCCCCAGAGTTCGAATCGCTCGCTCGGCGTCAGAGATTCGCCCCCGCCTGGCCGGTCCTACGAGACTCTCGGCGACGGTCAGTGGGTGGATGAACAGTTCTTCTTCCGTCTCGAGGATCTCGAACGCCGCATCGGCATGCGTGTCGCCGTGCAGCATATGCGCGATCATCACGCTCGCGTCCAGCACGATCACGCGGGCCAGTCCTGTCGGAGCTCGTCGAGGTATCCGGGCGGGTAGACATCTGGACCGAACATCCCCCGCGTCTGCTCCAGTGCCTTCCGTCGTTCCGCGCGACGAGCGGCCCGTCTGGCCGCGAGGATCTCGGTGCCCGCCTCCGCGAGGCGTGCGACGAGTTCGGAGCGGGATGCGCCGGGCCACTCCTTCGCCGCGAGCTCGAGACCCGCCGCCAGTTCCGGGGTCTGGGTGACCTGGATGCGAGGAAGTGTGGTGGGCATACGGCTAGTGTACCGCTGCGTCTTCTGGTGGTACAGGCTTAGGGTGGATCGATGCCAACGCCACGCCGGATCACGTTCGTCCGACACGCGATGCCCGCCGTGGATCCCGCAAGCGACCCTGGTGAGTGGCAGCTGAGTGCCGCGGGCCGCGCGGCCGCGA
>JAPSIX010000153.1 GCA_031178475.1 Microbacterium sp.
CGGATCCTGATGATGCTGCTCGACGGCCCCGGCTACCCGGCCGTTTTGTCGCGCACCCTGGAACTGTCGCGATCGAACGTCTCGAACCACCTCACCTGTCTGCGCGACTGCGGGATCGTCGTCGCCGAGCCCGAAGGGCGGCAGACCAGATACGAGATCGCCGATCCGCACCTCGCCGCCGCGCTCACCGCCCTCGTCGACGTGACCCTGGCGGTCGATGAGAACGCCCCTTGCATCGACGCATCGTGCACCATACCCGGGTGCTGCGGGGCGACCGCATGAACGCTCGGCCGACCGACTCCCGACGTGCGACGCTGCACCGGCGCGTGCGCTTCATCGTCGGATTCACGATCACCTACAACGTCGTCGAGGCGTCGGTGGCCATCTGGGCGGGCCTCCTGGCCTCCTCCGCGGCACTGATCGGGTTCGGTCTCGACTCGGTGGTGGAAGTGCTCTCGGCCGCCGCCGTGGCGTGGCAGTTCACGCGACGCGATCCCGAGCGATGGGAGCAGGTCACCGTGAAGGCGATCGGCATCGCCTTCTTCGCCCTCGCCGCCTACGTCGCCGTGGATGCAGTCCTGGCTCTCGTGCGAGTGGAGGGCCCGGCATTCAGCCCCTTCGGGCTCGGCATCACGGCGTTGAGCCTGGTCGTCATGCCGCTGCTGGCCTGGTTCGAGGTCCGCACCGGCCGGGAGCTGGATTCGAAGAGCGTCATCGCCGATGCCAAGCAGCTCATCCTCTGCGTGTATCTGTCGGGGGCCGTGTTCGTCGGCCTCGTACTCAACAGCCTCTTCGGCTGGTGGTGGGCCGACTCAGCCGCGGCCCTGGTGGTCGCGGTGCTCGCCGTGCGTGAGGGCATCGAAGCCTGGCGCGGAGACGTCGAGTCACCGTTCGAGGTCCTCGACGAACTCGAAGAAACCCCCGGAACCGCGAGGGTTCCGGGGGTCTGAGGGAGCCACCTAAGGGAATCGAACCCTTGACCTATTCATTACGAGTGAATCGCTCTGCCGTCTGAGCTAAGGTGGCGTGCGCGGCGCACCGCGGCACGATCAACGATCTTACCCTGTCGCGGCGGCCACTGCGAAACCGGCCCGTTCCCGCAGCACGCTGGGCGCGCCGCTCACTCGCAGCGCAACCCGTCCTCGGGTACGGTGCCCTCGATCAGGTACGATTCCACGGCCTGGTCCACGCAGCTGTTGCCCTTGTTGTAGCCGGTGTGCCCCTCGCCGACCCGCGTGACGAGCACGCCGTTCTGCAGCTGGTCGGCCAGCGACTCCGACCACTCGTATGGGGTGGCCGGGTCATTCGTCGTGCCGACCACGACGATCGGGCCCGAGCCCTCCGCGGAGATCTGCTCGCGCGTGCCGGTCGGCGGGTACGGCCATACCTCGCACGGATCAGGTCCCTCCCAGTAGGGCGCGAACGTCGGCGCGCCCTTGCGAATCTTCGCCATGGCGGCGGCCTCGGCGGCCGGGTCGTCCTCGACCGGGTAGTCCATGCAGTTGTACGCCCGGAACGCCTCGGTGGAGTTGTCGGGGTACTCGCCGTCTTCGGTGCGCCCGTTGTAGGCGTCGGCGATGAAGAACATCACCGACGGGTCGCCCTGCAGCACGGCTTCGATCGCATCGCTGAGCACCGACCAGTAGTCCACGCTGTACAGCGCCTGGATCACCCCCGTCATCATGGTGTCCGCACCCAGCATCCGACCGTCGCCGTTCGGCAGGGGCCGCTGATCCACGCTCGCCAGCAGCGCCTGGAAGTCGGCGAGCGCCTCGTCGAGGGTGCCGTTGAACGGGCACTCCGACGACGCCAGGCAGCCCTCCAGGTACGCCCGCAGCGCCGATTCGAAGCCGAGCGCCTGCGTGGTGCCGACATCGAGGCCGGGCACGGACGGGTCAATGGCGCCGTCGAGCACGAGTCGTGTCGCGCGCTCGGGGTACAGCTTGGCGTAGGTGGCGCCGAGAAATGTGCCGTACGAGTAACCCAGGTAGTTCAGCTCGGTGTCGCCCAGCACTCCGCGCAGCAGGTCGAGGTCGCGGGCGGAGTTCACGGTGGTGATGTGCGGCAGGATGCCCTCGCTGTTCGCGTCGCAGGCGTCGGCGAACGCCTCGTTGCGCGCGGTGAGCTCTGCCTCCCACTCTGGAGTGCCGCGTTCGGCATCGGGGATCTCGTAGAGATAGGCGTCCATCTCCTCGGCGTCGAGGCACCGCACCGCCGTCGAGCGTCCGACGCCGCGCGGGTCGAAGCCGACCACGTCGAACTTCTCGATGAGGGCAGGGCCGACGGCGTACCCGAGGCTCTGCAGAACGAAGTCGAAGCCGCTGGCGCCCGGGCCACCCGGGTTGATCAGCAGGGAGCCGGTGTGCTGCTCAGTGGCGCGATGACGCACGACGGCGAGCGAGATCTCGGCGGCTGACGGGTTCTCCCAGTCGAGCGGGGCGGTGACCTCGGTGCAGTCGAAGCCGGCCCCGCACTCCTCCCAGTCCAGTTCCTGCGAGTAGTAGGGCAGCAGTTCTTCGGGCACGCCCGCGGCGTCGGGCTCTCGCGTCACGGACGGGGCGACCTCGGGGATCTGCGCATACAGACATCCGGAGAGCGCGACAGCCGCGGCGAGCAGACCGGCCACCAGGCCTGTGACGCGGCGCAGACGAGGAGTGGGTCGGGGGTTCACGGTGTCCTTCCGCTGGTGACCGTCACGAGAAGACTTTCCAGGGCGAGCAGCGGCGCGACGTTGCGCTCCAGCGCTTCGCGGG
Source organism: Microbacterium sp. (assembly GCA_031178475.1). GTDB lineage: Bacteria > Actinomycetota > Actinomycetes > Actinomycetales > Microbacteriaceae > Microbacterium. The sequence goes on from JAPSIX010000153.1 coordinate 2,754, forward strand.
TGTCGGCGATCGCGTCGAGCACGACGATCGTGCGCTCCACCGGCCAGTCGGTGGCCAGCGCTGAGAGTTCGCGCTCGAGCTCCCGGTTGATGAGATCGTCGTGACGGCCGTACTGCAGCATGATCACGTCGCGGAACATCGACTGGAGGTCGGTCAGCACCCGGTCGATCCCGTCACGCAGGCTTCGCGTCGCGCGCTTGCGCTGCTCATCCTCGAGCGCCGACACCTGGGCGCGAACCGCCTGCGGCACCGCTTTGCCCTCCGCCACCCCGACGGTGCGCAGCAGCGCCGTGCGCTCCGCTTCGTCGCGTGCGGCGGTGAGCGCCTTGGCATCCTCGGTGGCGACCTGGATGATCTGCCCTGCCACCTCGACCGCGTCGTTCACCCCGCGCACGCCCAGCACGGCGCGCAGTGTCTCGTCTCGCCGGCGGCGGGCGGCGTCGTCGGTGGCCAGTCGCTGCGCCATGCCGATATGGCGTTGAGCGTGCCGGGCGGCCTGCTCGGCGATGGTGTCGTCGGCGCCGGTGCGCAGGGTGATGAGGCGGGCGACGTCGGCCACGTCGGGCTCACGCAGGCGCAGCACGCGCACCCGGGACCGGATGGTCGGCAGCAGGTCGGCCTCGCTGGGAGCGCACAGCACCCATACGGTGTTCTCGGGCGGCTCCTCGAGCGCCTTCAGCAGCACGTTCGAGGTGCGCTCCACCATGCGGTCGGCGTCCTCCACGACGATCACTCGGTAGCGACCGGCGGACGGCGCGAAGTACGACCGCTCGACCAGCGCGCGAGCCTCGGCGATGGTGATGATCACCTTGTCGGTGCGCAGCGCGGTGACATCCGGGTGCGTTCCGGCGAGCACCTGCCGCATCGTCGCCTCGTCGTCGGGCCCCTCCGCAATGAGTGCGGCGGCGAACGCGTAGGCGAGCGTCGAGCGGCCCGAGCCCGGCGGGCCGGTGATCAGCCAGGCGTGCGCAAGCGATGCCGGATCGGATGCCGCTGCACGCAGCGTCTCGACCGCGGCATCCTGCCCCCACACGTCGGACCACGGGAACGGCGCGGTCGCGAGGGAGGTCATGCGCTCCAGCCTAACCGTGGGCTCGGACGCCGACGCGCGTGCGCTCGATCCGAGAGCAGCCCGCCTACCGCGTGCGCTGCAGTGTTCGGCATCCGCTGCTCTGATCGGTGCCGCGGATGCTGGAATCTGCCGCGCATGTGTGCACAGAGCGGGCTCGGACGCCGACGCGCGTCGCGCTCAGGAGAGCAGGGTGATGAGGCGGGCGCGGATGCTGTCGGCGATGGCATCCGGCTCTCGCGACGCGTCCAGCACGAGGAATCGCTCGGGTTCGGCATCCGCGAGACGAAGGTAGGCGTCGCGGACCCGGCCATGGAAGTCGTCCTTCTCCGCCTCCAGGCGGTCGAACGGCTTGTCGTCGGCGTCGAGACGACTGCGTGCCGCCGCCGGGTCGATGTCGAGCAGCACCGTCAGGTCGGGCAACGCCCCCTCGGCAGCCCACAGCGACAGATCGCGCACCTCTCCGGCATCCAGCACCCGTCCCGCGCCCTGATAGGCGACCGACGAGTCGAGGTAGCGATCCTGGATGACGGCCTCTCCCCGAGCGAGCGCCGGTCGCACCACGGTGGCGACGTGGTGCGCGCGGTCGGCGGCGTACAGCAGCGCCTCAGCGCGCGGCGCGATCTCGCCGCGGTGGTGCAGCACGATGTCACGGATCAGCTGCCCCACCTCCGAGCCGCCGGGTTCGCGGGTGTGCACCACGGTGCGCCCTTGGGCGCCCAGCCACTGCGCCAGCAGACGCGCCTGGGTCGTCTTGCCCGAGCCGTCACCGCCCTCAAGAGTGATCCAGAGTCCGCTCACGAGTCCGACGTCGTCTTCTTCGCTGCCGTCGGCTTCGCGGCGGTGGCCTTCTTGGCCGTCGCGGTCTTGGATGTCGCGGTCT
>JAPSIX010000154.1 GCA_031178475.1 Microbacterium sp.
TCATCGTCGCCGTGGTCGGATCCGCCGCAACCGCCGGCACGACCGGCGCGACCGTCATGCTCACGCTGACGCTGTCGACCCTGGGTCTGCCGCTTGAGGGCGTCGGCCTGCTGCTGGCCATCGACCCCATCCTCGACATGGGCCGCACCGCGGTCAACGTCGCCGGCCAGGCACTCGTGCCCGCCCTCGTCGCCAAGCGCGAAGGCATCCTCGACGAGGAGCTCTACAACGCTCCCCGCAACGGCCTGCCGTTCGCTGACGACAGCGACGAAGAGACGGATGCCGCAGCACCGGCATCCGAGGCCGAGCCCGCAGCCGCCCGCTGAGGCCACCCTCCCGCTGAGAAACCACTTCCCGCGCGAGGCGCACGTTCCCACGTGATGCCTCGTGCGGGAAGTGGTTTTTCGCGTGAACGAACGGCAAGCGCTCAGCGCTCCGCGCGCAGCGCGCCCCTCGTGTCGAGCGCCAGCTCTTCGGCATCCATCGCTTCGATCAGCTCGTGCATGACCTCCTCGCTGAGGTTCCCGGCATCCCGCTCCTGCAGCAGGATCTGCCGCCGCACCGCCAGCCATCCTTTCGCCAACGCGAGGAACTCGTCGTACGTGGGACTCCCCGCAGACTCCCCTTCTCCACGTTCCGACGCCTCGACCCGCACCAGACGTTCGGCGAAAGCGTCGAACACCGCCAGCCGACTCTCGCCGTGCCGGCGCACCCATTCCGTGCGCATTCTGCGCAGGTATGCCTTGCCCACCTCCCGGCTGCGCGCACGCACCGCCGCCACCTGCCGCGCGTCTTCGATCCCCTCCGCGTCGTCCACCACCCCAAGCGCGCCGATCAGCCACGGCAGCGTCATCCCCTGCAGCAGCAGTGTGCCGACGGTGACGACGAACGCTGTCACGACGATGGCCTGCCGGGCGCGTTCGTCGAGCCCCGCCAGATCGGATGCCGCAAGCGCTGTCGCCAGCGTCACCACGCCCCGCATCCCGGCCCACGAGATCACGGCGTTGTCCCGCCACGACAGGCGGGTTTCGACCAGACTGCTGTGCAGCTGCTCCTCGCTGAGGGGATGCCGGCCGATCCACCGCGCACGCGGATGCCGTGCCGCCCGCTCCCGCCAGACATCGACCTTGCCGGTCGCCACCGCGCGCTCCCACCGTCGCAGGCGGATCCGCTGCCACGCCTGGCCCCACGCGTTTGCCGGGTAGATGAACAGAGGCCGCACAACCAGTACCACCAGCAGCACGACCAGGGCGAGCCCGATCAGGCCGCCGGACTCGCCGGTGCCGAGTTCACTGAGCACCCGCGGCAGCTGCAGCCCGATGTACGCGAACACGAACGACTCGAGCAGGAAGTCGGCCGACAGCCACAGCGGCTTCTCCTGCTGACGCGTGGTGTAGCTGGTGCGCGGCGCGTTGAAGCCGACGAACAGCCCCATCGCGACGACGGCGAGAACCCCAGACCCCAGCAGATGCTCGGCGAACGCGTACGCCCCGAACGGGGCCAACAGCCCGAACGTGCCGTTGACCACCGGGTCGTCCAGGCGCATGCGCACCTGGTGCAGGCCGATGCCGAAGGCGAGGCCGACCGCCGTGCCGATGACCACGGCGAGCACGAACTGCCAGATCCCGTCGCCGACGCTGACGGTGGCGCCGGCGACGATCGCGGCGAACACGCGGTACAGCGTCAGGGAGGTGGCGTCGTTGATCAGGCTCTCGCCCGACAGCACCGTCATCACCCGGCGGGGTAGACCGAGTCTGCGACCGATGCTGGCGGCCGACACGGCATCCGGCGGCGCGACGATCGCCCCCAGCAGCAGCGCTCCCGGCAAGGTCAGCGACGGCATGAGCAACCACGCCACCAATCCCACCACGCCGGCCGTCACGACGACGAGGCCGACCCCGAGCCGTCTGATCTGCGGCATCGACCGCCGGAAGCTCACAAAGGACACATCCAGCGCCGCCGAGTACAGCAGCGGCGGCAGCACGACGTTCAGCAGCAGGTGCCCGTCGACGTCCACCTCGGGCACGAAGGGCAGGAAGGATGCCGCGAGCGCGGCGACCGTTACGAGCAGTGGCGCAGGCCACCCTCTCCTCCGCGCGACCGCGGCTACGGCGACGGCACCGACGACGATGAAGAACAGCCCGGCATCCATGCCGAAAGGCTACCGGCGGCGTTTCCCCGCCAGCTCTTCGCGCAGCCCCTCGTTCTCATCCTCGAGTTCGAGAACGCGTCCGATCCCGGCGAGGTTCACACCCTCGTCGCGCAGGCGTGTGACTCGCCGCAGCCGGTCGATGTCGTCGTCGCTGTACCGCCGCGTGCCGCCGTCGCTGCGCGACGGGGTGAGCAGCCCCTTGCTCTCGAACAGGCGCAACGTCGCCTCGGGAACGCCGGTCAGCTGGGCGGCTACCGCGATCCCGTAGACCGGGGTGTGCGACTCACGTTGCGTCATAGCACAGATTTCCTCACGACGATCTTGAAATCTACTTCGGCTTGAGTTATAACAAATCTATACCACAAGATGCAGATCCTGCATCACTGACACAGCCCCATCAGGGCCCGCACGAAAGGAGCACACATGGCAATGACCTTCGATCCGATCAGTCAGCTCGACCGATTCGCGGCGAGCGTGCTGGACTCCGTTCGCGCACCGCGCGTCATGCCGGTGGATCTGTTCCGCGACGGCGACCGCTACGTCATGACCGCCGACCTGCCCGGCATGGATCCGGGGTCGATCGACGTCGACGTCGACGGCTCGCTGCTGACCATCCGCGCCCAGCGCACGGGTGACAGTCGCGAGGGTGTGCGCTGGCTCGCCCGCGAGCGCAACGCCGGCACCTTCCTGCGCCAGTTCACCCTCGGTGACGGACTGGATGTCGACGGCATCAGCGCCCACTACGAGAACGGCGTCCTGTCGGTCATCATCCCGGTGAGCGAGCGCGCCAAGCCGCGCAAGATCGCCGTGGAGTCCAGCGGACACCGCGAGGCGATCAACGCCTGATCGGACAACCCCCAGCACAGGGTGGGGCCATGGGCCCCACCCTGGTCGCATCCACCCGCATCGCACTGGAAGGAACACACGATGGCCATCTCCCCCACCCTCGACCGCTTCCTCGCCGGCATGGAGTACCCCGCCACCCGTGACGATCTTCTTCGCGAGGCCGCCCGTGACGGTCTCCCCTCGAACGACCTGCTCACCCTTTCGTCGCTCGCCGAACAGAGTTATGGCGCGCGCTGGGTGATCCGCCGCGCCCTGGCATCCGCCGACCCGGTGCCGACCCCGGCGATGGCGGCAGCGTAGCCGCCGAATCAGGATTCCGGGCGGCCGGGTCACTCCCGGCCGCCCGGTGGGGCTTGCGGGAATGCTGGCGCCCCTGCGCGGGTTTCATCCGGCGATGAGCATGCCAGCGCTTTCCGTCCTCGATCTCGTTCCTGTTCGCACGGGCCAGACCTCGGCGCAGGCGGTGACCTCCTCCCTCACGCTCGCCCAGCGCGCCGACGAGCTGGGGCTGCGCCGCTATTGGTTCGCCGAGCACCACAACATGCCTGCGGTGGCGTCGACCTCGCCGCCTGTGCTCATCGCCGCCACGCTCGCGCGCACCCGCAGCATCCGCGTCGGCTCGGGCGGGGTGATGCTGCCCAACCACGCCCCGCTCATCGTCGCCGAGCAGTTCGCCGCCCTCGACGCGATCGCCCCCGGCCGCATCGACCTCGGCATCGGCCGCGCGCCCGGCAGCGACCCGGTCATCACGCAGCTTTTGCGTGCCTCGGGTGCAGCCGGAGACGTGGAGCGGTTCCCGCAGCACGTGCAGGACATCGCGCTCATGCTGAGTCCGGAGGGGGCGAGCGTGCAGTTCACCTCCGGTGGCGAATATCAGGTGAAGGCCACCCCCGCGGCATCCGGCAGCCCAGAGCTCTGGCTGCTCGGCTCGAGCGACTACTCGGCTCAGCTCGCGGCATCCCTCGGTCTGCCGTACGTGTTCGCGAACCATTTCTCCGGGCAGGGACTGGAGCGCGCCCTCGAGCTGTACCGCAGCGCGTACCGCCCCAGCGAGCAGCACCCGCAGCCGCGCACGTTCCTGACCGCCAACGTCGTCGCCGCCGACACCGACGACGAGGCGCATGACCGCGCCCTTCCGCAGCTGCGCATGATGGCGCGGCTGCGCACCGGCCGGCCGCTCATCCCGCTGGAGACCGTCGAGCAGGCCCGGAGCGGTCTCGCCGAAGCAGCGGATGCCGACGAGCAGCGACTCATCGAGGCGGTGCAGGCCAACTGGTTCATCGGCACCGGCGCCGACGTCGCCGGGCGGCTCTCAGTGTTCGCAGATCGTCACGACGTGGACGAGATCATGCTCTCCCTGGTCGCTGGCTCGTACGACACCGAGCCGCTGGATGCCACGCCAGGCCGTATCCGCACGCTGGAGCTGCTCGCGGGCTGACGCGGGGCCGCCTCGGGTGGCGCCGCCGGGCTTGCGCCCATGGGAGCCTAGGTCTGGTCCGAGTACTTTCGTACCGAACTTAAGCTCCCGTGGCACGCGCGACTACCCCTCCACAGCGGGCCGCCTGGAAGAGGTTCTCCCCAGGCAATGGAATCAGCGGGTTCCGGGGTGCCCGCGTCCGTGACGATGGGGCGATGCGGCATCGCGTATCCCTTCCCGAACACCTC
>JAPSIX010000155.1 GCA_031178475.1 Microbacterium sp.
GAGTCCGCTCACCTGCTCGTCGCTGAGCACGATGGCGCCGGCAGGGCCCATCGGTTCGAGCATGGCGTGCACTCGCAGTTCTGTCATGGTGGTCAGACTATGCCCCGAAGTGTGCGCTGATCGCGTCGTTGCGCTCGGTAATGACTTTGATCAGGTGTCTGCGCATCACGAGCCGGTCGACGAGGCGGCCGAACGGCCCGAACGGCGAGCGGAACACGATCTCGTCGCGCATCAGTGTTCCGCCGGGGTGGGGCAGGAACTCGTGCGTGTGCTGGAAGCTCGCGAACGGACCGCGGATCTGCCGATCGCGGAACAGGCGGGGCCGGTCGACGTCGTACACGATCGACGCCATGCGGAAGCGGATGCCGAAATGCCTCGCGCTCCAGGTGACCTGACCGCCCTCGCCCAGACGTCCCGAGCTCGTGCCGGCAACCACTCGCTCGCCGCGGCCGCCTTGCGAGGCCAGATGCAGGTCGACGTCACGCGAGATGTCGAAGACTTCGGCCAGTGCAGCCGGCACCACCCTCTCGAGTGTGAAGGATGCCATCAGAGCGGGTCCGGCAGGGGTCGCGGGTCGGCGAAGTCACCGGCATCCCTCCGCAGCCGCGCAACGATCGCGACCAGGTCGGCGGCGTCTTCGGGGCTCAGGCCCGGCTCGGCGAACACGGCGTCGTTCAGAGCATGGGTGGCCCGCTCGACAAGATCCCGTCCGGCGTCCGTGAGTGCCAGCATCGCCGCCCGACCGTCATGCGGATGCGGTTCGCGCACGACCAGTCCATCGCGCACCAGCCGGTCGGCCGTGCTCGTCACACTGGTGGCGTGCACCTGCAGCCGCGCCACCACGCTCGACAGCGGCAGCCGTCGGCTGCGGCTGAAGGCGAGCAGCCGCAGCACCTCGTACCGGGCGAAGCTCAGTCCGAACGGCTTCAACGTCGCATCCACCCTGGCGAGCAGCAGCTGCTGCGCGCGCATCACCGAGATCACCACGGCCATTCCGTCTGCGGCATCCGTCCAGCCGTGCGCGACCCACTGCCGCTTGGCCTCGGCGAGCGGGTCGATCGGAAGGGGGCGGTGGCGCGCCATGGCTCCAGAGTATCGACCCGGGTAGTGTTAACGTGCTCTAACTGAAATCGCGTTCCGGACGCGGAGAGCACCGCCGAATAGACTCGAAGCCGGCGTGAGGAGCAGTCGATGAAGATCTACGTCCTGGTCAAGGAAGTCCCCGACACGTACGGCGACCGCAAGCTCGATCTGGAGACCGGTCTGGCCGACCGCGGGGCCGGCGAAGTGGTGCTCGACGAGATCACCGAGCGCGCTCTGGAAGTCGCGCTGTCCTACGCCGACAAGAACCAGGGCACTGAGGTCGTCGCGCTGTCCATGGCACCCGAATCGGCGACCGCTTCGATCCGCCGGGCTCTCGCGATCGGGGCCGCGTCGGCCGTGCACGTCGTCGATGAAGAGCTGCGCGGGGCGGATCTGGGCCTGACCGCTGAGGTGCTCGCCGCCGCGATCCGCCGCGGCGAACCAGACCTGGTCATCACCGGAAATCTGTCCACCGACGGCTCCGGAGGCATGATCCCCGCCATGCTCGCCGAGCACCTCGGCTACGCCCAGGCCACATCCCTTAGCGCCGTCGAGATCGACCAGGATCAGGTCACGGGCACGAGAACGGCGGATGCCGGTTCGCAGCCGATCACCGCTGCGCTGCCGGCTGTCATCTCGATCACCGAGGCGCTCCCCGACGCCCGCTTCCCGAACTTCAAAGGCATCATGGCGGCGAAGAAGAAGCCCCTCGAGGTGCTCTCGCTCGCCGACCTCGGCGTCTCCGCAGACCCGGCCGTCGCGCCCAGGTCGATCATGGTCTCGGTGGCCGAGAAGCCGCCGCGGGCAGCCGGCGTGAAGATCACGGACGAGGGCGACGCGGCCGCCCAGCTCGTCGAGTTCCTCGCACAGAACAGGCTGGTGTGACATGGGCTACCCCGACAACGCGATCCTCGTGCTGGTCGACGTCGAGCCGAACGGGCAGGCCGCCAGCAGCACTGCGAGCCTCATCGGCGCGGCATCCGTCATCGGCGCGCCCGTCGCGCTCGTGCCCGGCGGCTCGCAGGCCGCGGTCGACGCCGCGGGTGCAGCGGGCGCGCAGGTCGTGCTGACGGCTCCGGTCGACGCCGGTGCGCTGACCGTGCCGGTGGTCGACGCCCTGCAGGCTGCGTACCGCGCGGTGCATCCGGATGCGGTGCTCGTGTCGAACTCGATCACCGGCCGCGACGTCGCCGGGCGCTTCGCGGTGCGCGAGCGACTGGCCGTCGCCGTGGACGCGATCGGCGTCTCGCGTGACGAAGAAGGCGTCATCGCCCACCACTCGGTGTACGGCGGCTCGTTCCTCGTCGACTCGGCTCCCACGTACGGCGCCCCGGTGATCACGGTGCGTCAGGGGGCGTCGGACGCGCGTGCCGAGGCCGTCGCGGCGCCGGCCGTCGAGCAGCTCGAGGTGACGCCGTCTGGCGCGGTCGCTGCGACCGCGGGTGAGGTCGCCGCCGTCGAGAAGACGTCGTCGCGGCCCGAGCTGCGCGGCGCGGCGCGCGTCGTCTCAGGAGGCCGGGGGCTGGGATCGAAGGACGGCTTCGCCCTCGTCGAGCAGCTCGCCGACACGCTGGGAGCCGCCATCGGCGCGTCCCGCGCGGCTGTCGACGCCGGCTACATCCCCTACGCACACCAGGTCGGTCAGACCGGCGTCTCGGTCTCGCCGCAGCTGTACATCGCCCTCGGCATCTCGGGCGCGATCCAGCACCGCGCGGGAATGCAGACGGCGAAGACGATCGTCGCGATCAACAAGGATGCTGAGGCGCCGATCTTCGACATCGCCGACTTCGGCATCGTCGGCGATGTGTTCACGATCGTCCCCCAGCTCGTTGAAGCCCTCGAGGCGCGGAAGAAGTGACGTACTCCGGTGATTGAGCAAGGGAAGCGCGTCGAAATCCGCCGCGGCCTCCCGCGGGTGAGGGGTGGGGAGCCATGGCCGCCCGCCGTCTCGGCTCCGGCGAGCGCGCCTGCATCAACCTTCGCAGAGTCCGAAGCAGCGGCGGTAGCGGCACCGGAAGCGGGTCCAGCTCTGCGTCGCGGGCTTCCACGGGTGCGAGGCGGGGAGCCGTGGCCCCTCGCCGGTGGCGCGACGTCACACGTCGGCGGCAGTTCTCAGCATCCGCTGCATCGATCGACGGAGCGGATGCCGGAACCTGCCGCGGACGCGGTACCGGATGCTGCGGACGTCGCGGCCCGGCCCCTGCCCGCTCCCGCCGTCGGGGCGGGCGCGGCAACGCGGGTACCCGTAACGGGGGGCACCGGGTTGCGCCGTGGTCTGCCGCGGGTGAAGGGCGGCGAGCCCTGGCCTCCGGCCGGAGTCGTTCCCGCCGCGCGCCCAGGGACCGCAGAGGTCGCTGACGCCACGGTCGAGCCCGTGGCAGCGGCGGTCGCGGCATCCGCTCTTCCTGACATCTCCACCCCGCTGCCGTTCCGGCGCACGGTGTGGCAGGGGAGCGCTCCCCGTCACGGAACTCCCGAACCCGCGGCATCCCGCTTCCGGCCGACCTGGCCCCAGGCTCTCTCCGGCCTCTTCGCAGCGGCCGGCCTCGGCCTGCTCGCGGGGGCGGCGGTGGCCTTCGTACGCGCCCTGCTCACCCTGCCGTACATGCAGGACTTCCTCGCCGCGTTCCCGGGCGAGTACGACCCGCCCATCCACGTCGAGCCCGGTTTCGCGCCGTGGATCGGCTGGCAGCACTTCTTCAACATGTTCCTGATCGTGCTGATCATCAGGTCTGGGCTGCGGGTGCGCTCCGAGAAGCGGCCGACCGCGTTCTGGACGTCGCCGCGCAAGGCCAAGCACAAGATCAGCCTGACGCTGTGGTTCCACCAGTCGCTCGACCTGCTCTGGCTCGTCAACGGCGTCATCTTCGTCGTGCTCATCTTCGTCACCGGACACTGGGTGCGCATCGTGCCGACCAGCTGGGAGGTGCTGCCGAACGCCCTGTCCGCGGCGCTGCAGTATGTCTCGCTCGACTGGCCGCACGAGAACGGCTGGAACAATTACAACAGCCTGCAACAGCTGGCGTACTTCGCGACCGTGTTCATTGCGGCCCCGCTGGCGACGATCACCGGCATCCGCATGTCGGGGCTGTGGCCGAAGAACGCCGAACGGCTGTCGAAGGCGTACCCCGTCGAGTGGGCGCGCGCCGTGCACTTCCCGGTGATGCTCTACTTCGTCGCGTTCATCGTCGTGCACGTCGCGCTGGTGATGCTCACCGGATTCCAGCGCAACCTCAACCACATGTACGCGTCGCAGGACGCGGTCACGTGGACCGGGTTCTGGGTGTTCATCGCCTCGCTGGTCGTGGTCGCCGCCGGCTGGATCGCCGCGCGTCCGCTCGTGCTGGCGCCGATCGCGAGGGTGTTCGGCACCGTCTCCGGGCGCTGATTCTCACCGTCGCCGCGGGGTGTCGGCGAGACGCACCCCCCGGAACACCGGATCAGCGGACGAAGCGGACCTCGGTGAGCGTCTCGCCCAGGAACGGCTCGGTGTGCTTGGCGCCGTCGAGATGGAACCCGTTGCGCGTGTAGAACCGGTGCGCACGCGGGTTGTCCTCGGCGACCCAC
>JAPSIX010000156.1 GCA_031178475.1 Microbacterium sp.
CAGGAGACGGCTCACCGGCGGGCTCTTCACCGGCTGGCTCCTCGCCGCCCGGATCGGACGTACCCGGGTCCTCGCCCTCCGGGGCTTCGGCATCGGGATTCTCTGCCGCGGGCCCTTCGCCGGCGGGCTCCTCGTCAGGATCGGTGACCGGATCGGGGTCCGGGGCGGGGTCGACAGGCTCCGTCGGCTCGACGGGCGCGAGGGCAGGCGCTGTCTCGCTCGGCGCGTCATCAACCGGCGACGGTTCGGGAGCCGGGGTGACGTCCACGATCTGATCCGGGGGGCGCGGCTGCGGCCGCTCCGGTTCGGAATCCGGTACGACGGGAACAGGGTCGTCTGACACGTCGATGCTCATCGGCTCGTCGAGCGACATCGACGCATCCGGCGCGACCTCCGTGGTGATCGCCGAAGAACCCGACTCGGACGCCACCGGCGGAGAGGTCGCCGGAGCGGCATCCACCATTCCGGGCACGACAGCCGCAGCGGCGACGACTCCGGCGACGACGAGGGCAGCAGTGCCCGCCCCGACCAGGGCGCCGATGCCACCCACGTGCGTGCCCTGCGATGAGCCGGAGGAGTTGACCGGTCCACCGGTGATGCCCGCCGGAGCCGCAGCACCGGGCGCGGCCGTGCCCGCCGCGCCCGCGACGCCCGTGACGGCGACCGCACCCTCCAGCACGCTCGAGGGCATTGCGGCCAGCGCGACGACAGGAACCCGGCCGCCCTGCAGTGCCGACAGATAGCCGCTGGCACCGGTGACGCCGAGCACGAGCGGCAGCAGCACCAGCGCCAGGCGGCTCGAGACGTCCTTCGCCTCGGCGGCGACGATCATGCACCGGGCGCAGTCGTCGAGATGCTCCTCGAGGCGCTTGACATCACGCGTGCCCAGATTGCCCCGGGAGTAAGCGCCGAGATGCTCGATCGTCCAGTGACAAGGCGAGTCGGGTGCTGCGCTGCGCAGATGCGCCTGGATCCACGCCTCGCGAAGACCCTCGCGGGCGCGGAACGCGAGCTGCGAGACGGCGCCCGGCTTCATCCCGAGAAGCGGTGCGATCGCAGCCGGCTTCATCTGCTCGATCTCGGAGTACCAGAGCACCTCCTGCCAGCGGGAGGGCAGACTGCGGAACGCCTGAGCGGTGAGGCCCCGATCGAGGGCCTCGTCCATCGCTGCATCCGTGCTGGCCGGGTCGGCGACCGCGTCGAGGTCGTCGAGGGCGGTCTCGCGGCGGCTGCGTCCCCACCCAGCGGCGCTGTTTCGGATGCTGGTGAACAGGTACGCGCGGAAGGACCCGTTCGGGCCGCCGCCCCTCAGGATCGCCTGGTAGATGCGGGTGTACGCCTCCTGCACCAGATCGTCCGGGTCGATGGACGACGTGATCGAGCGGGCGACCGCCATGCCTGAGGGGTAGTGCCGGCGCCACAGCTCACCGAAGGCTGCGCGGTCACCGGATCGGGTGCGCAGAACGAGATCGGCGTCTGCGCATGCCGACTCTCCGGTGCTCTCGTGGTGCACGGTGATCCTTCGCTTTCTCGGCGCCGACCTTCTGTGCTCGGATGTTGCCCTTGCAGAAGAGACGTGCGGATACCCGGTTCGTCACGCGCCTCGTACATTCTCAACCCAAATGAGACTCAGTGCCACCCCTGTGGATAAGTCGCGGGAGCGGTTCCACGAAATCGGATGACGAGATCTCTCCGAAACCGCGTAATGAATCGGAGGCAACAGCGTCTCATTCACAGAGCGGTCCTGGCGCGCCACCGGGGGGCGGCCGTACAGGAGCCGATGCAGGGAACTGCGTCGGTCGGGCCGGCTCGGGAGCCTCGGGGGAGGAGTTCTCGAGCCGGCCGGCTCCCGGTGCTGGGGACGCATCGCCGCCGCCGCCCCCTCTGCTCCCTCACCGCAGGGACGCAGAGGGGGCGGCACAGATGGTTCAGCGCGGCGCGGCCGACCCGACCCACACGCCCTGAACGGTGAAACCGGCATCCAGCAGCACGGCGTCCGCGACGAACCCAGGCTGCAGCCGGCCCAGCGAGTCGCCGTACCCGATCGCCGCGGCCGGTGTCGCAGTCAGAGCACGGACGGCGTCCACGAGGTCGACCCCGGCCTCGACGGTTCGCCGGAGGGCGACATCCTGCGTGAGGGTCGAGCCGGCGATCGAGCCGGTGTCGTCGGCCCTGGCCACCCCGTCGGTGACCGTGACCTTCACCGCGCCGAGGTCGTACTTCCCATCCGCGCTTCCCGCCGCCGCCATCGCGTCGGTGACCAGCGCCACTCGCCCCGGAGCGACATCGAAGAGCAGCTTGATGACGTGCGGGTCGAGGTGGATGTTGTCGGCGATGGCCTCCAGCACCACGCGGTGGTCCGCCGCGGCGGTCAGCACCGGCCCAGGAGCGCGGTGATGGATGCCGTTCATTGCGTTGAACGCATGCGTGAGGATCGACGCCCCCGCTTCGAACGCGGAGCGTGCGACTGCGGCATCCGCATCGGTGTGTCCCACGGCGGCGACGGCGCCGGCGTCGACGATCATGCGCACCGCCTCCAGCCCGCCGGGCAGTTCCGGAGCGATGGTGACCTGCCGAACGGTGCCGGCACCGGCCTCGAGGAGTCGGGAGACATCGCCGGGGATCGGATGCCGCAGCAGCGACGGTTCGTGAGCGCCGTGATGTCCGGGGTCGAGGAAGGGGCCCTCGAGGTGGCTGCCGAGGATGTCGCGGTCGGTCCTCGTGAGCTCGGCGATCTCGGCGACCCGTCGCGCCAGATCGTCGATCGTCCCCGTCACCAGTGACACCACCGCACGCGTCGTTCCGTGCTCGCGATGCATCGCACGGGCGGTGCGGATGGCATCCGCTCCGTCGTCGAACGCGGCGCCGGCGCCGCCGTGGCCGTGGATGTCGATGAACCCGGGGGTGAGCAGGGCGTCGGGGCCGGCGAGATCCGCCGCATCGACGACGTCGTCCGCATCCGTCCAGCCGTCGCCGGTGCCGCGGCTCGCGACCCGCCCGTTCTCGAACCGCACCCACGCGTCGTCGACCAGGCCGTCGGCGTCCGCGATCCGGGCGGAATGGATGACCACGGAACCGCGGGTGTCGGTGCTCACGCTCATCTGTCGCTCCTCGTTGTTCTGTCTCGCCCCTCGGCACGGGATGCCGGTGCAGGGTGCCGTCTCAGCCTGCCACAGCCGCCGTCACGGATCGTCCGGGCGGAGGCCGATCCGCTATGCTTTCAGCGTCGCGACTGGCGTCTGGGTGGGTTACCACCGGGGAGCGACCTGACGGGATTCGACCGCGCGCCTGGGCCGATCTGAGACATCCCATTTCCGCTGTGCGAACAGGAGACAGCCATGACCGATGCCTACTTCAACGCCCCGCTCGCCGACGTCGATCCTGAGATCGCCGAGGTTCTCGAGCGCGAGCTGAACCGTCAGCGCACGTACCTCGAGATGATCGCGTCCGAGAACTTCGTGCCCGTCTCGGTGCTGCAGTCGCAGGGCTCGGTGCTGACGAACAAGTACGCCGAGGGCTACCCGGGTCGGCGCTATTACGGGGGCTGCGAAGAGGTCGACGTCGCCGAGGAGCTCGCGATCGCCCGCGCCAAGGAGCTGTTCGGCGCCGAGTTCGCCAACGTGCAGCCCCACTCCGGCGCAACCGCGAACGCCGCCGTGCTGCACGCCATCGCCCGCCCGGGCGACACGCTGCTCGGCCTCTCGCTCGACCAGGGTGGTCACCTCACCCACGGAATGAAGATCAACTTCTCCGGCCGGCTGTACGACATCGTCGCCTACGGGGTCGACCCCGAGACGTCGATGATCGACATGGCCGAGGTGCGCCGCCTCGCCATCGAGCACAAGCCGAAGGTGATCATCGCGGGCTGGTCGGCGTACCCCCGTCAGCTCGACTTCGCCGCGTTCCGCGCGATCGCTGACGAGGTCGGCGCCCTCCTCTGGGTCGACATGGCGCACTTCGCCGGCCTCGTCGCCGCAGGGCTGCACCCCAACCCCGTGCCGCACGCGCACGTGGTCTCCTCGACGGTGCACAAGACGATCGGCGGCCCGCGTTCGGGCTTCATCCTCACCAACGACGCCGACATCGCGAAGAAGATCAACACCGCTGTCTTCCCCGGTCAGCAGGGTGGACCGCTCATGCACGTCATCGCGGCGAAGGCGACGGCGTTCAAGCTCGCCGGCACCCCCGAGTTCAAGGAGCGACAGGAGCGCGTGCTGCGTGGAGCGGCCATCATCGCCGACCGGCTGTCGCAGCAGGACGTGAAGGATGCCGGTATCGCCGTGCGCTCCGGCGGCACCGACGTGCACCTCGTTCTCGTCGACCTGCGCGACGCCGAGGTCGACGGCAAGCAGGCCGAGGATCTGCTGCACGAGATCCACATCACGGTGAACCGCAACGCCGTGCCGAACGACCCGCGCCCGCCGATGGTCACCTCGGGGCTGCGCATCGGCACCCCGGCTCTCGCCACGCGCGGTTTCGCCGATGCCGAGTTCACCGAGGTCGCCGACATCATCGCCCTGGCGCTGCTGCCGGGTGCCGACGTCGAGGCGCTGCGCGCCCGCGTCGCGACACTGGCAGACGCGTTCCCGCTCTACCCGGACCTGGCCCAGTGACCGCTGTCCGGCTGGACGGGAAGGCGGC
>JAPSIX010000022.1 GCA_031178475.1 Microbacterium sp.
GAACGCTCGATGCGATCCAGCATCCGGTTCATCGTCACGGCGAGGCTGCCCAGCTCGTCGTCACCACCGGCATCCACCCGACGGTCCAGGCCGGTCGCATCGATCTCGTCGACCTGCCGTCGCAGCCGTTCGACGGGAGCGAGTGCTCGGCTGGTCACGATCCACACCACCACCCCGATCAGCGCCAACACGAGGGGCACCGCCGCCGCGAGCAGTCCGGTCGCCGCGACAACGGCATCCTGCACGTGCTCGAGCGAACGGGCGACAGTGAGGCGGCCGTCGTCGTCGAGGTCCTCCGACGCCGCCAGATAGAGCTCGCCGTCGACGGTGACGCGCTGCGGGTCTCCCTCCAGCACGGCGGGGAGCAGTTCGGCGTCCTCGTCGTTCATCGCGCTGCGCGGTCCGTCGAGGCGCACCAGGACGTCATCATCGATGCCGTCGATGCGCGGCCCGCGGTCTCCGATCTGATCGCCGAGGCTGTCGAGGTCCTGCTCGAGCGCGACCTCGACGCCTTCGGTCAGCGACCGGTCGAGGAGCTGAATCGTCGCCGCGACCCCGATGGCGAGCGCGATGGCCACGACCACCAGGGCGCCGGCGGTGATGCGGGCGCGCAGCGAGCGCAGCAGTCGAGGCCGCGTCATCAGCCGCCTCCCGCCGCGAGTCGGTAGCCCGTGCCGCGGACCGTCTGGATCGCGTCGCGTCCGAACGGCCGATCGATCTTGCTGCGCAGGTGCCCGACGTACACCTCGACGATGTTGGCGTCGCCGTCGAAGTCATCGCCCCAGACGTTCGCGATCACCTCACGCTTGGTCACCACCTCACCGCGACGGCGCATCAGGAAGTCGAGCACCGCCAGCTCGCGCGCCGTCAGCTGCACCTCGGTGTCGCCCCGGAACACCCGGCGCGCTGCGGGATCCAGCCGCAGGTCTCCCGCTTCGAGTGTCGCGGGGCGCTCCCGCCCACCGCGGCGCACGAGTGCCCGCAACCGGGCGAGCAACACCGGGTACGAGAAGGGCTTGGTCAGCCAGTCGTCGCCGCCGGTGTCGAGGCCTTCGACTTCGTCCCATTCGCCGTCCTTGGCGGTGAGGAAGAGCACGGGGGTCCATACGCCATCGCCGCGCAGGGCCTGGCATACCCGGTAGCCGCTCATGCCGGGCATCATCACGTCGAGCACGATCGCGTCGTAGTCTCCGTCGACGCCCATCGCCAGTCCGTCGGCGCCGTTGTGGGCGACGTCGACGACCATGCCCTCGGCTTCCAGACCACGACGGATGCCGTCGGCGAGGCGTACCTCGTCGTCCACGAGCAGAATCCGCATCCTGTCAGTCTGGCGCGTCGGTCCTGAAGCGCAACTGAAGCGGGCCACGGAGCGCGTGTCGGAAAGCCGGGGCCTAACCTGGAGCGATGCCCGATGCGCCGCTCCTGCTGCCCGCGACGATCGCCGCGCCGGTGGACCACGAGATCGTGATCAAGAAGTCTCGCTTCATCGCGCACGTCGAGCCCGTGGCATCCCAGCAGCAGGCGGACGAGGTGATCGCCGCAGTGAAGCGGCAGTACTGGGATGCCGGGCACAACTGCAGTGCGCAGGTCACCGGGCTGCACGCAGAGCGTGCCCGCTCCTCAGACGACGGTGAACCGTCCGGCACAGCGGGGATCCCGATGCTCGAAGTGCTGCGCCGCCGTCGGCTCTCCGACGTGGTGGCGATCGTTACCCGCTACTTCGGCGGCGTCAAACTCGGCGCGGGTGGGCTGGTGCGCGCGTATTCCTCCGCAGTGTCTGAGGCGCTGGATCTCGTCGGGCTCGTCGACCGGCGGATGCTGTCGGAGGCGACCATCACGGTCTCGCACGCGGATGCTGGACGCATCGACAACCTGCTCAGGGAGTGGGTCACCGGTAACGAAGGGGTGCTGGGACCGGCCGCATATGGCGCGGAGGCCGCGTTCGAGGTGTGGGCACCGAAGGATCGACTTGCCGCACTCGCCGCGGACGTGGCGGCCCTCAGCTCCGGCGCGCTGGAGGCGGAGATCACCGGGCGCGAGCGCGTGGTGGACGTGCCACGCGCGCGGTGATCCCCGCGGTGACCGGTCAGGCGACCTGACCGCGGTGGGCACCCTCCGAGATCTCCTCGACCAGCTTGGCGTTGAACGCCGGCAGGTCGTCGGGCTTGCGGCTCGAGACCAGACCCTGGTCGACGACGACCTCCTCGTCGACCCAGTTCGCACCGGCGTTGCGCAGATCCGTCGCCAGGCTCGGGTAGCTGGTCAGCGTGCGGCCGTCGACCACCCCGGCCTCGATGAGGATCCACGCTCCGTGGCAGATGACGCCGACCGGTTTGTGCTGCTCGAAGAATGAGCGTGCGAAGGCGACCGCGTCGCGGTCCATGCGCAGATGGTCGGCGTTGACGACGCCGCCCGGCAGCATGAGCGCGTCGAAGTCGCCGGCCGATGCGTCGGCGACCAGCAGGTCCACCGTCTGCGCGTGGCCGTTCTTGCCGGTGATCTCGTCGGATTTCGGGGCGATCATCGTGGCAGTGGCGCCGGCGCCGGTCACGGCCTCCCACGGGCTGGTCAGCTCACTGTCTTCGTAACCGTCGGTGGCGAGGAAGGCGATCTTCGCGTCAGAGATGCTCGACATGTTCATCCTTTCCGTGGTCTTCGCTGGGGACGCCGACAGGATGCGACAGGGCAGCGGATGAGGCGAAGGGGGTGGCCACATCCGCTCGGTCGTGATACCGCAGCGGCGCTCACGCGCCCACGGGGCGGCTCAGCGCCTGAGGCGGCATGGCGGGCGACAGCTGCACATCGACGCGCCGGGCGGTGCAGCCGGCGCAGCGCACGTACACGACGAGGCCGTCGGAGGTGCGGTGTCGTGACTCGACCGTCCACGCGTGCTCGTGCGCGGACTGCCGCGAGGGAATCGGGGTGGGAAGGGTGTCGGTTGCTGCCATGCTTTGAGCCTGATGTAATGGCCTTGTGCATCTCAACCCTTACGGCGAGTACGCCGTGCTGATGGCCGCTTCGCTCGCCAATGACTGGCCGCGTGACCGCGCCGGCATCGAGCAGCGCACCCGCGAGTTCGGGATGAGCATGGCGTTCGGCCAGCACCCTGCCGACCACACCAGGACGAAGGCTGTGATCGACGACTGGCTCCGTGTCGTGGATGCGGAGGATCCCGCCGTGCGCGCACGCCTGCTGAACCAGCAGATGGCCGCCGCCGCGGCCTACCCCCGCCTCACCGATCACGACGACGAGGGATGGCACCTGCACTACCGCGACGAGAACGACGCGCTGCCCGACGTGCTGCGGGCCGTGATCAGCGTCGGCACCGCGTTGCATCTCTCGGAGCGAGGGATGCACCGACTGAGGCGCTGCGCAGCAGAACCCTGCACCGCGGTGGTCGTCGACGTCACCCGCAACGGCCGTCAGCGGTACTGCTCCGTGCGCTGCGCGAACCGTGCCGCCGTCCGGCGCCACAGGGCACAGGGCGGTGAGGTGGCGAAAGTGGGCCCGGTGGGGCTCGAACCCACGACCCGCGGATTAAAAGTCCGATGCTCTGCCAACTGAGCTACAGGCCCGTCGATCCAGTCTAGAGCGAATGAGCGCGCCCGCCGACGACGTCGGCGGGCGCGCTGCGTCGAACTCGTGGGCTGGACCGACCAGGTTCGCCGCCGGGTCCATGGTCCCGGTCGTCTGCGAAGACTCCGAGGACTTCGGCGTCCTCGTGCCGCAGCTGCCGCAACCGGCGTCTCGGCTCTCGAGCAGATCCGCACGGCAGATGACGCGCGAGAGGCCACGGTCGAGATCGAACCGGGAGCCTCTGCCACCGCCCACTGGTCGGAGGAGCTCGGAACCACGGTCGTCGTGACGGACGGCCTCGAGAACCCGGGCCAGGAGAAGGCCTCCGAGAACTGGTTCGTCCGCGGGGAATCACCGGCCTCCGCCGACCCGATCATCGTCACCGCCACGGCCTGAACCCGGCGTAGCCTGGTGGGATGCCCGAGCAGTTCCACCGCCCCGTACGCAGGCCCTCCGAGTCGTTCGACAATCTCGTCGGCTCCGCCGATCCTGCCGAGCAGTCGCGGATCGCGCACGCTACGGCATCCGCTCTGCTCGAGCGGGCCCGCACCGACGAGACAGGCGAGAGCGCCGAGCGACTGATCTCGTTCGCCTCCGAACACGGTATCGACGAGATCGCCGAGCTGTGGGCTCACGCCCCGGCGCGCTCGCTGCCTGGGTCGCTGTGGCGGCTCTACCTGCTGCAGATCGCGATCCGGTCGGATCCCGAGGCGACGGCGCTGCTGTACGAGCGGGGTCGCGTGGAACTGCGGTCGGCGGATGCCGTGATCGCCGGGGCCCCGGCACCGGCCAGCCCCGACGAGCTGGTCGCCCTCGTGGACACGATCCTGCGCGGAGTGTTCCGCGGCGACTTCGCTGTGGCACTCGACCGGGCGGCGGCGTATTGCCGCGTGCAGGCGTCGGGTGCGACGCACACGGCCGATGACTACGAGCCCACGGAGCCCGCCAGGGCGAGCGAGCTGACGAGGCGCGCCCTGCGACTGAGCAGCTACGCCGACGACCTCGCGGCGTCCGCGACCGCCTGGCGCCGAGGAGCGCTGACCTGATCGGCCATCGCACGCCGGAAAAGGAAGGACCGGGCCGCAAGAACGCCTCTCGGCGGAAGGCCGCTCGCAGCGGCAGAAGTTGGAGCCCGGGGTTATGCGGCCCGGCCGATCAAGTGTAACAAGGCACGCGCGGCGATATTCCCTCGAGCTCTAAGCTCTTTTGCATGTCTTCTCGCTTCGCCCTGATGATCGTGCCGACCGACGTCTCCGACGAGCGCGGCGACTTCGCCGACACGTTCACCGTGGTCGATGCCTCTGCACCGGCGCTCAGTGTCGGTGAACTGAGCACGCAGCGCGGCGACGGCGTGTTCGAGTCCATCGGCGTGGTCGACGGGCACGCGCAGGAGGTCGAGCCGCACCTGCAGCGGCTCGCGCACTCCGCGAAGCTGTGCGATCTGCCAGCGCCGAACCTCGCCCAGTGGCGGCACGCGGTGTCGCGCGCGGCCGCGGAGTGCGGCCCGGGGGAGTCGGTGATCAAGCTGATCCTCAGCCGCGGCGTCGAACACGGACCCACCCCGACCGCCTGGGTGACCGCCGCCCCCGCCCCGGACTTCACAGCCGTGCGCCGTAACGGCGTCCGTGTCGTCACGCTCGACCGCGGTTACGACCTGGGCGCCGCCGAGCGGGCTCCCTGGCTGCTGCTCGGCGCGAAGACCCTGTCATACGCGGTGAACATGGCGGCGCTGCGCGAGGCACGCCGGCGCGGCGCGGACGACGCCATCTTCGTCACCAGCGACGGGTACGTGCTCGAGGCGCCGACGGCATCCCTCATCATCCGCTCCGGCGACCGCTTCCTCACCCCGGCTCCGTCCGGCGGCATCCTGCACGGCACCACGCAGCTCAGCGTGTACGAGCACCTCGAGAAGCAGGGCCTGCAGGCCGACTACGGCACACTGTCGGCATCCGATCTTGCCAAAGCGGATGCCGCCTGGCTCGTCTCCAGCGTGCGTCTCGCGGTGGCTGTCACCGCGGTCGATGGGGCGCCGATGCCGACGGACGCCGAGTTCACGGCATCCCTGAACGCGTACCTGCTCTCGCCCCGCTGAGCCGGGGGCGCAACCTCGGAGTCGCGTCGACGACACGCCATGCTGTGCCTGGACCGACGGCGTGTCATGCCCTCAATTCCGAAGTCCGGCGCGGGAGCCCCGGCTGGCGAGCGCCCCGAGGATCGCCCGCTCTACGAGATCCCAGTCGTAGATGATCATGGCGTAGTCGAATCGCAGCGTCATGTGCCCCCATGCGGCCGCATTGGCGTCCCGGACGAGATCCTTGTGGCGCAGGTTGACACCCTCGTGGTTCTGGCGCCCGTCCGCTTCAATGATCAACCAGCCGTCGATGAGGAGGTCGACGCGGCCGGTGGCGACGACGACCGCCTGCGTTCGCACGTCGAGACCGTGCGGGCGGAGCCGAAGGCGGATCAGCGACTCCAGCCCGCTCTCCGCATCGTCTCGCGAGAACGCGACGAGGTCTCGCCCGGCGGCGTCGAGCGTCTCGCTGAGCCGTCGGATGCCGGCCGGCGAGAGCCGACCGCGGTTGCGGGCGGACTCCAGGGCGACGAAGAACACCTCGGCTCCCCGGCATCGGTAGAGCTGCGCCAACGTCTGCTCGACGCTGGGCAGCCCGAACGCCGCGCCTGGGCCGGGCCGCCAGTGCACGACGCACCGGCAGCCGGGGTGCGCGTACTGGTGCCGGTCCGCACGGAGCCAGACGTGCAGGCGCCTCGGCTCGTCCGTCGCGCGCAGCAGCCAGAGGCCGTGGTGCTCGGCGGCCGCCTCACAGCCGAGAGAGCCACCGTGTGCGGCCGCAGCGACGGCATCCGGACAGGCGTCAGGGGAGGCGTACACCCCGCGGCGGACGGCTACCAGGGCGCCGCGGGAGATTCCCTGTTGCCGAAGCTCGCGCGTGGTCCAGATCGGCGGGGAAGGGGTGCGGCACATGGCCGCCATGACAACACGGTCCCCGCATCGCGGTTGGCGACGATTCCGGCGTCCGTGGAGAACCCGGCGATTGTGCCCGATGTGGAGGACGAAAGCCCGCTACCCAACTGCGGAGCCGTCAGGCGACACGCCGCGGTGGCACTGCGAAGCCCGGGGTGTCTGCCTCGGCATCCGAAATGGGGGTCCGTAGCGCCGCCTCACCCGAAGCGGCCGGAGACGTAGTCCTCGGTGGCCTGCACGGACGGAGCCGTGAAGATCGTCGCGGTGTCGCCGTACTCGATGAGCTTGCCGGGCTTGCCGGTTCCGGCGATGTTGAAGAACGCGGTCTTGTCGGAGACGCGGCTCGCCTGCTGCATGTTGTGCGTGACGATCACGACCGTGTAGTCGTTCTTCAGCTCGCCGATCAGTTCCTCGATGGCGTACGTCGAGATCGGATCCAGGGCCGAACAGGGCTCGTCCATCAGAATCACCTCGGGCGACACGGCGATCGCGCGGGCGATGCACAGACGCTGCTGCTGACCGCCCGACAGACCAGAGCCGGGCTTGTCGAGACGATCCTTGACCTCGTTCCACAGGTTCGCGCCTCGGAGCGACTTCTCGACCAGTGCGTCCTCGTCGGAGCGGGCCATGCGCTTGTTGTTGAGCTTGACGCCGGCCAGCACGTTCTCGCGGATCGACATGGTCGGGAACGGGTTCGGGCGCTGGAACACCATGCCGACCTGCCGGCGCACGAGCACCGGGTCGACACCCGGGGCGTAGAGGTCCATGCCGTCGAGCAGCACCTCGCCCTCCACCCGGGCACCGGGGATGACCTCGTGCATGCGGTTCAGGGTGCGCAGAAATGTGGACTTGCCACAGCCGGAGGGGCCGATGAACGCGGTGACGCTGCGCGGCTGGATCTCAAGCGAGACCCCCTCTACGGCGAGGAAGTCGCCGTAGTACACGTTCAGGTCGTTGACTTCGATGCTCTTGGACACGGTGGGTTTCCTTCGGGTGGATGTCAGATTCGGGCGCGGCTCATCGGCCGGCGGTCTTCGGGGCGAACCACTTCGCGATCATGCGCGCGACGAGGTTCAGCACCATGACGATGAGGATCAGGGTGAGCGCGGCGGCCCAGGCGCGGGCGATGGACGCGTCGGCGTTGGTGCCCTGGTTCATGTACTGGTTGTACGCGAACACGGGCAGTGTCATCATCTGGCTGTTGAACAGGTTGGTGTTGAGGCTCATCGTGAACCCGGCGGTGAGCAGCAGCGGGGCCGTCTCGCCGATGACGCGCGAGATGGCGAGCATCACCGAGGTCGTGATGCCAGCGATGGATGTCGGCAGCACCACCTTCAGGATTGTCAGCCACTTCGGCACGCCGAGCGCGTAGGCGGCCTCACGCAGTTCGTTCGGCACGATCCGCAGCAGTTCCTCACTGCCTCGCACCACCACGGGCACCATGAGCACGGCCAGGGCGAGCGCACCCATGAAGCCCATCGAGATGCCGGGGCGGACGAACAGTGCGAACACCGAATAGATGAACAGGCCCGCGACGATCGACGGGATGCCGGTCATGACGTCGACGAGGAAGGTGATGCCCTTCGCGATGCGGCCGCGGCCGTACTCGACGAGGTAGATGGAGGTCATCAGACCGATCGGCACCGAGATGACCGTGGCCATCAGGGTGACGAGGACCGTACCCCAGATGGCGTGCACGATACCGCCGCCGGCGCCGACGACGTTGCGCATCGAGAAGGTGAAGAACTCGGCGTCGAAACGCTGCACGCCGTTGGCCACCACCGTCCACAGCAGGGAGATCAGCGGCAGCAGGGCGATGGTGAACGCTGTCGCGACGAGAGCGGTCATCAGCCGGTCGACGGCCTTGCGCCTGCTCTCGGCGATCGACGAGAGCACCGTGATCAGCACCATGTACATCACCACACCGACGATCACGGCACCGGCGATGTTGAAATCAGCGAGATCCCCACCGATCGACGTGAGAGCGAACACGACGAAGGAGGTGGTGAGGGATGCCGCCAGCAGCGCCCACGGCGCCCAACGGGGCAGCCGCCCGGAGGTGAGTGCGGGGGAGGCGGAAGTGGTGAGCGCGGTCATGTCAGTTCGCTCCAGAGAACTCGGCGCGACGGGCGACGATCCAGCGTGCGACCGCATTGACGGCGAAGGTCACGATGAACAGGATCAGGCCGGTTGCGATCAGCGTGTTGACACCCGTGCCGTGCGCCTCAGGGAACGAGAGGGCGATGTTCGCGGGGATCGGGGTCGGGTTCGTGGCGGTGAGCACCAGGAAGCTGTACACGAACGACGGCGAGAGCACCATGGTCACGGCCATGGTCTCGCCGAGGGCGCGGCCGAGGGCGAGCATGATCGCCGACACGATGCCGCCACGGGCGAAGGGCAGGACGGCCATGCGCACCATCTCCCAGCGGGTGGCGCCGAGCGCGAGAGCCGCCTCTTCGTGCAGCTTCGGCGTCTGCAGGAACACCTCGCGGCAGATGGCGGTCATGATCGGGGTGACCATGACCGCGAGCACGAGGGATGCCGTCATGATCGTCTTGCCGGTGGAGGACACCTGCCCACCGAACAGCGGGAACCATCGCGCGTTCTCGTTCAGCCAGGCGTACACCGGCTGCAGCAGCGGTGCCAGCACGAGGCCGCCCCAGAGGCCGTAGACGACCGATGGCACGGCGGCGAGCAGGTCGATCAGATAGCCGAGCACACCGGCCAGCCGGCGCGGCGCGTAGTGCGAGATGAACAGCGCGATCCCGATCGAGATCGGCGCGGCGATGATCAGGGCGATGAGTGACGCCCAGATGGTGCCGAAGGCCAGCGGGCCGACGTACGACCAGAACGAGCGGCCCTCGAGGATGTGGTTGTCGCTGGTGTCTGGGGCGAACGCGGGCAGGCTCTGGACGATGAGGAAGGTCGCGACCGCGGCGAGCACGACGAGGATGATGAGCCCGGCACCGAGCGCGGTGCCCGAGAAGACCCGGTCGCCCAGTCGCTGCTTGGCCTTGATCGGGGCAGGCCGGGCCGGCCGAGGTGCCGGAGCCGTCGGTGGCGAGGTCGGCGCCTGCGAGGTCGTCGTGCTCATGGTCTCCTGTTTCGGGATGGAGGCGGATCGGCGGCTGACCCTCCGATGCCCCCGCGCCCTGGAGGACGCGGGGGCATCGGATCAGCTCAGTGGACGGATCAGTCGACCTTGATCGTGTCGATGGCGGCGAGGACCTTCTCGCGCAGGCCGTCGGAGATCGGGGCGCTGCCCGCGTTCTCGGCGGCGGCCTCCTGGCCGTCCTCGCTGGCGATGTACTCGAAGTACGACTTCACCAGTGCTGCGGTGTTCTTGTCCTCGTACTCCTCGCACGCGATCAGATAGCTGACCAGGGCGATCGGGTACGCGCCGGCGGGAGCGGCTGCCGGGTCGACGTCGAAGACGAGGTCGCCCTCGCCACGGCCCTCGACCAGCGGGGAGTTCTCGACCAGGGCGGCCGCGGCGTCGGAGGAGTACTCGACGTACTCGTCACCCACGCCGACGTGCACCTGACCGAGACCTGCCGTCTGCGAGGCGTCGGCGAAGCCGATCGCGCCGTTGCCGGCCTTGATCGCCTGCACCACGCCGGAGGTGCCCTGTGCGGCCTCGCCGCCCTGGATCGGCCACTCGTCGGCGGGCTCGTAGGTCCAGACGTCACCGGCGGTGGCGCTGAGATAGCTGGTGAAGGTCTCTTGCGTGCCCGACGGGTCGGAGCGGTGCACCGGCGAGATCGCCAGATCCGGCAGCTCGACGCCCTCGTTCTGCGACGCGATCGCCGGGTCGTTCCAGTTGGAGATGGTCCCGGCGAAGATGCCGGCGATCGTCTTGGCGTCGAGGTTCAGCGAGTCGACGCCTTCCAGGTTGAACGCCACGGCGACGGGAGAGATGTACAGCGGAACCTCGACGATGGCATCCGAGGCGCAGGTCTGGAACCCGCCGGCGGCGATCTCCTCGTCGTTGAACGCGCGGTCCGAGCCGATGAAGTCGCTGGCGCCGGCGAGGAAGTTCTCGCGGCCGGTTCCCGAGCCGGTGGGCTCGTAGTTGATGGTCACGCCGGTGTTCGCGGTCTGGAACGCGGCGACCCATGCCTCCTGAGCGGACCCCTGCGAGGAGGCGCCGGTGGCCTTGAGCGTGCCCTCGAGGCTGGAGCCGGAGGCAGGCTGGTCGGAACCTTCCGCCGGTGCCTCGTTCGCGGCGCAGCCGGCGAGGGCGAGAACTGCTGTGGCGCCGATGGCGCCGATGCGGGCGATTCGGGTGATCTTCACTGTGGATCCGTTCGATCGGGGATGGGTTCGGGCCCGGTGCAGGGCACACAGTGACGCTAGGAGCGACGGTTAACGAGACTCTCCCGGGTCGGTGAACGGAAGGTGAACGGATCGGGGACAGCGCGCTTCGCGAGGCTGGGCGTCCGCCGGGAGTTCACACCCGCGGTTCGTGCGTCTCGATGGAGATGATGCCCGAGCCGGGGTTGGTGGCCGAGAGGTGCACGACCGAGAAGCCGGCGACCTCGAGCGAGCTCGCACTGCCGACGTAGGAGCCGTGCAGGGTGCCGGTCGCCAGGGCGATCTCCGACAGGATGCCGGGCAGCACCGGGCGGTGGCTGCAGATCACTGCCGGCTTGCGTGCTCGCACTCGGCGTCCGACGACGGATCGGAGGTCGGCGGTGCCGTCCTCCCAGGCATCCTGACTGATCTTGCGCGTCTGCTTCGCCGGGCGCCGCAGCTTCTTCTCCAGCGGCGCGACCGTCTCGACGCACCGGACGGCGTCGCTGGTGACGATGCGGCGCACACCGAAGGCGCGCAGTGGGCCGACGATCGCCTTCGCCTGACGCAACCCGCGGGACGTGAGCGGCCGGCCGGCATCCGCACCCTCCCATTCGGCACGGGGCATGGCCTTTGCGTGCCGCAGCGCGATGAGCGGGAAGGTGTGCAGCACGCCATCCTCGACCAGCCGTATGAAGGCGTCGAGGATCTCGATGTCGACCGGATAGCTGAGCTGCGACCGCGCCTTCTTCAACGTGGCCCACTCGATGGCGGCGATCTCTCCGTTCGGGACGAACGTCGACGCGCGGATGGCCTCCTCGGTCGCCTCGGCGGCCCAATAGTGCACGACCTTCTGCCGCTTGGCGCGCATCGTGTACCGGCTGACGCCGACCGGCACGCCGAGGGCGACGCGAATGCCCGTCTCTTCGCGTACTTCGCGAACCGCGGTCTCGGCGAGCATCTCGCCCGGGTCGACCTTGCCCTTGGGCAGAGAGACGTCACGGTACTTCGTGCGGTGGATCAGCAGCACCCGCAGCTTGCCCTCCACCAGACGCCACACCACTGCGCCGGCGGCGTACACGGCCGTCTCGGTCATCGGGCCGTTCGCTTGCGGCGGCGACGCTGCACGTCGGACATGGTGCGGTCCTGCAGGTCGATGAGCGGATTGCCGTCGGCATCCTCGGCGTGCCGGGTCCACACGCCTCCCTCGCCGAGGTGCCACGAGACGGTTCCCTCAGCCATGGCGAGGTCGAACAGGGTCATCAGCTCCTCGACATGCGCCGGATCCGAGACGCGCACCAGCGCCTCGACCCGGCGGTCGAGATTGCGGTGCATCATGTCGGCACTGCCGATGAACACCTGCGGGTCGCCGTCGTTGTGGAACGCGAAGATGCGCGAGTGCTCCAGGTAGCGGCCCAGAATGCTGCGCACGGTGATGTTGTCGCTGACGCCGGGCAGGTCTACGCGCAGGCTGCAGATGCCGCGCACCCACACATCGACGGGCACTCCGGCCTGGCTCGCACGGTAGAGGGCGTCGATGATCTGTTCGTCGACCATCGAGTTGACCTTGATGCGGATGTGCGCGGGCTTGCCGGCCTCGGCGTTCTTCCGCTCTCGGTCGATGTGGCGCAACAGTCCTTTGCGCAGGTGCAGTGGGGCGACGAGCAGCCGCTTGAACTTCTTCTCGATCGCGTAGCCGCTGAGCTCGTTGAACAGTCGAGTGAGGTCCTTGCCCACCTGCGCGTCAGCCGTGAACAGCCCGAAGTCCTCGTAGATGCGGCTCGTCTTCGGGTTGTAGTTGCCGGTGCCGACGTGCGAGTAGTGCCGCAGCACGCCGTCCTCCTCGCGGATGACGAGGGCGAGCTTGCAGTGCGTCTTCAGCCCGACCAGCCCGTAGACGACGTGCACACCGGCCTTCTCGAGCTTGCGGGCCCACACGATGTTGTTCGCCTCGTCGAAGCGCGCCTTCACCTCGACCAGCGCCAGCACCTGCTTGCCGGCCTCGGCGGCGTCGATCAGCGCCTGCACCACGGGGCTGTCGCCGGAGGTGCGGTACAGCGTCTGCTTGATGGCGAGCACGTGCGGATCGCGTGCGGCCTGATCGAGGAAGGCCTGCACACTGGTCGCGAACGACTCGTACGGATGATGCACGAGCACGTCGGCCTTGCCGATCGACTTGAAGATGTCGGGGCGCTCGTTGCTGTCGCCGGGCTGGAACGCCACGGCCGTGGTCGGCAGATGCGGCGGGTAGCGCAGGTCGGGACGGTCGATGCGCGACAGGTCGAACAGTCCGCGCAGATCCAGCGGGCCGGGGAGCCGGTAGACCTCCTTGTCGGTGATGTCGAGCTCCTTGATCAGCAGCTCGAGCGTGAGGTCGTCCATGTCGTCGGTGATCTCGAGGCGGATCGGCGGGCCGAACCGGCGGCGCAGCAGCTCGGCCTCCAGCGCCTGGATGAGGTTCTCGCTCTCATCCTCCTCGATCTCGACGTCCTCGTTGCGGGTGAGGCGGAAGGCGTGGTGGTCGAGCACCTCCATGCCGGGGAACAGATCCTCGAGGTGGTTCGCGATCAGCTCCTCGAGCCTGATGAAGCGCATGATCTCGCCCGAGCGGGGCACCTCGACGAACCGAGGAAGCATGGGCGGCACCTTCAGGCGGGCGAAGTCCTGCCGGCCGGTGCGGGCGTTGCGGATGCGGATCGCCAGGTTGAGGGACAGCCCCGAGATGTAGGGGAACGGATGCGCCGGATCGACGGCCAGCGGCATCAGCACCGGGAACACCTGAGCCTGGAAGTACTCGCTCAGCGCGCCCCGCTCGGCGTCGGTGAGGTCCTCCCAGTCGGTGATCTCGATGCCGGCATCCGCGAGTGCGGGCCGGACCTGCTCGGTCCACACCGCCGCGTGCCGCAGCTGCAGTTTGTGGGCCTCACGCGAGATGTCGGCGAGCACGTCTGTGGGGGCCCTGCCCACGTTGGTCGGGAGGGCGAGACCGGTGACGATGCGGCGCTTGAGGCCGGCGATGCGCACCATGAAGAACTCGTCGAGGTTACTGGCGAAGATGGCGAGGAAATTGGCGCGCTCGAGTTCAGGCAGCGACGCGTCCTCCGCGAGCTCCAGCACACGCTGGTTGAACGCGAGCCAGCTCAGTTCCCGGTCGTGGTAGCGGTGATCCGGCAGCATCCGGTCGGGTGACTCGAGACTGTCGAAGTCGTCGTCTTCGGCGTCGCCCAGCCCGGCGTCGGAGAGTGCGCGTTCGATCATGGGGTACATCCTTGCATCGAGACGCACCCGGCGGGTGAACTCACTCCTGCGCGCGGTGATCTTCGTCGTAGAGGTTGAACCGGTACCCGACATTGCGGACCGTGCCGATGATCTGGTCGGCGTCGCCCAGCTTCGCCCGGAGGCGTCTGACGTGCACGTCGACCGTGCGGGTGCCGCCGAAGTAGTCGTACCCCCACACGTCGCTGAGCAGTTGCTCCCGGGTGAAAACCCGCGACGGGTGGGTCGCGAGGAAGTGCAGCAGCTGGAACTCCTTGTAGGTGAGATCCAGCGGCTTGCCGTGCAGCTTGGCGGAGTACGACTGCTCGTCGATCGTGATCCCGGACGCCTGTACCCGCGCGGGCTCCGCATCCTGCGTGCGGGAGAGGACGAGGCGGATGCGCGCGTCGACCTCGGCGGGACCGGCTGTGCTCAGGATGACGTCGTCGAAGGCCCACTCGGCCGACACCGCGCTCAGGCCTCCTTCGGTCACGACGAGCAGCAGGGGCGCGTCTGTGCCCGCAGTCTGCAGCAGCCGGCAGGCGGATTTCGCGCCGAGCAGGTCGGTGCGTCCGTCGACGAGAAGGACGTCGGCCTCAGGCAGCGCAAGCAGGCTGCCCGCGTCGGAGGGGTGGCGGCGGATGCTGTGCGGCAGAAGGCTCAGCGCAGGAAGCACCTGCTCCGCGTCGGGAGCCGAGGTGAGCGCCAGCAGCAGGACCACGCGCTAATGCTAATGGCGGCGGCCAAGTACGATGGGCGCATGTCGGAACCCGCTCTCGCTCCGCGCAACGCCTTCCACGGCGTGGTGGCCGTGTGGATCGTGTCGGTGGTCGCCGCCGTGACGCTCGGCTTCGTCGTGCCGGAGGACACCCGCGTGGCCTGGCTGCTCATCGCGTTCGGCGGGATCGTGCTGCTGACCTTCGCCGTACAGCTCTGGTACGCGCGGCCGCAGGGCTTCATCGTCCGCATCGCCGGCAGCGTCCTCGGCGCGCTCGTGCTGATGGGGCTGATATCGATGGTGTTCGGCTTGGCAGCGCTCGCCGCCGCGGTCTGAGCCCTTCGTGTTGGGTCCCTGAGCCGGTCGAAGGGCCCCCACACCGCTCAGCGGGTAGACTCGGCCCATGGACCTCGTCGCGCTCGAATTCTTCTTCCTCGGCCTGCTGGGGCTTGCGAGTCTCGCGATCGCCTTCGTCTCCGGCGTCGTGCTCGTGAACCTGTTCCGCGGCCAGCGCTGATCCGGCTCCCGCCGTGATCGAGCTGCCTACGGATCTTCCGGCCGACCTCGCGCCGCTGTCATGGCTGCTCGGCGTGTGGGAGGGCACCGGAGTCATCGAGTACACCGCCGGTGATCATCGCTACCAGGGCGAGTTCTCGCACCGGGTGAGCTTCAGTCACGACGGCGGTCCGTTCCTGAACTACGCGGCGACGGCCTCCTTCCTCGGTGCGGACGGGCAGGACGCGCCTGTCCCGCTCGTCGCCGAGACCGGGTTCTGGCGCCTCTCCCGTCCGCAGACGGCTGCCGACCCCGGTCCCGCCCTCCTGCCGCCGACCGTGTCCGCCCCGCTGCGGACTGTCGACGACGTCGAGACTCTGCGAACGCCCGACGGCTTCCCTCTCGAGGTGTCGATCGCGCACTCCGACGGCACGCTCGAGCTGTACCTGGGCCGTATCTCCGGTCCGCGCATCGACATCGCCACGGATGCCGTGGTGCGGCCCGCCGACGCGAAACCGTATTCGGCGGCGACCCGCATGTACGGGCTCGTCGAGGGGCACCTGCTGTGGGCGTGGGACATCACCGCACTCGGCGAGCAGTTGAAGTCGCACGCGTCGGCGCGACTGGCCAAGGTCTGACATGGGCGTGTTCGATTCCGTGCCGGGGGCAGTGCGCGAGGGAGAGCTGATCACGCATTTCGGCAACCCGTTCGTCGAGCAGCGACGACTGGCAGCCGGCGAGGCGCTCGCGCCGCTGACCGACCGGGCGCTGATCGAGGTCGCGGGGGAGGACCGGCTCAGCTGGCTCGACTCCATCACGTCTCAGGCTGTCGCCGGGCTGGTGGCCGGTGCCAGCACCGAGCTTCTCGTGCTCGACCCGCAGGGTCGGGTCGAGCACGCCGCAGGCGCCTTCGAGGATGGTGCATCGACCTGGCTCATCGCAGATGCCGGGGACGCAGACGGCCTTGCGACCTGGCTGCAGCGGATGGTGTTCCGTTCGAGGGTCGCGGTCACCCGGCATCCGGATGCCGCCCTGGTCGGCTTCTTCGGCGGGGGTGCCGCCGAGGCGCGACTCGCCGCCGCCGCACCGCACGGCGTGCCCGTGATCTGGCGTGACCCGTGGTCGCGCGTGCAGCCGGGCGGTCACCAATACGCCCAGGTCACCGCGCACCCGGGTGAGACGTACACATGGAGCATCGCCGTCGTCGCCGACGGTTTCGACGTGAGCGGGCCGTTCGCGGGAGCGCTGGCCGCAGAGGCGCTGCGGATCGCGGCCTGGAGACCGCGCTGGTCGCACGAGGTCGACGAACGCGCGATCCCTCACGAGGCGGACTGGATCCGCAGCGCGGTGCACCTGAGCAAGGGATGCTATCGCGGGCAGGAGACCGTCGCGAAGGTGCACAACCTCGGGCATCCCCCGCGACGTCTCGCCGCACTGCAGCTCGACGGCAGCGACGCAGTGCTGCCGGCACCGGGTTCGCCGGTGCTGGCCGGTGATGCCGAGGTCGGCACCATCACGTCGGCCGCGCTGCATCACGAGGACGGCCCGATCGCGCTGGCGATCCTGTCACGGCGTGCACCGGTGGGCGATCTCGTCGTGCGTGCCGACGGTATCGACATCGCTGCCGCACAGCAGGTCATCGTGCCGGCCGACGCCGGCGCCACCGCCGACGTCCCCCGGCTCACTCGGCTCTCGCGCCGTCCCACCGCGCAAGACCCGCGCAGCACCGGCTGAGTCAGTTGAAGGGCCCGGTACGCCCGGATAAGACAGGTCAGCCGGCGGGTGCGACGGTGTCCCACGGCACGG
Organism: Microbacterium sp.; assembly: GCA_031178475.1. Lineage (GTDB taxonomy): Bacteria > Actinomycetota > Actinomycetes > Actinomycetales > Microbacteriaceae > Microbacterium. The sequence continues at coordinate 17,127 of JAPSIX010000022.1, forward strand.
TCAGTTCGCCGAGGCGCCAGCGCCGGCGATCGCCGTGCACCGGCATGCCGGAGTCTCGGAGCGCCGAGACCGCAGCGGTGAACCGCTGGCCGGGGCCGAAGGCGGACAGCGATGCAGCGCGGTCCCACTCACGGTCGAGTCCGGCGAGCAGATCGTGAACGCGCTCGCCGGGGACGTTGCGGTGGATGAGCGACTTCGGCAGTCGCTCGGCGACGATGCTCGGTCGCTCGAGCTCGGTCAGGCGCAGTGAGATCGTGAACCGCACCGGCCGTGCATCCGGTGTCACGTCCACCCATGAGCAGACGCGCCCGATCTCGTCGCAGGTGCCTTCGAACAGCATCCCGCCGGGCGCGAGGCGCGACGACATCCTGCGCCACGCGTCGGCCACGTCGGCCTCGTCGTATTGACGCAGCACGTTCATGGCGCGGATCACTGC
>JAPSIX010000023.1 GCA_031178475.1 Microbacterium sp.
GGGCCGTGCCGGTGACCCTTTCTCAGGCGATCTGATCGACTGCGCGATCAGCGCTCCTCCAACGTCAATGCCGCAGCGGCGTCCCACGCGATGAAAGAGCTGTCCATCGCGAGCGGGTGGAGGTTGCCTGCGCCGGAGGTCGAGGGCGCCTAGAGCGCCTCCTGCACCTCGCGCTGCCAGTCCGCGAACAGATCTGTGGTGTCCAGCGTGGGGTGGTCGGAGTACAGGTTCTCGTAGGTGACGTCTGTCTCCAGCGACCGCGTCTCCACGACGTAGTGCATTTTGATCTGCGTCGGGATCGGTTGGCCCGTCTCCTCACAGGCCAGGAACAGGCGCTCCAACTCGCTCTCGCCGTGGTCGAGCAGCGCGTCCTGGCGCGGGATGGACGTGTCGACGCCGGGTAGCTTGTGCTTCTTCACGACGGCGCCGCCGGCGACGAAGAAGACATCGAAGTACAGGGCTCCCTGCTCGGCGGAGCAGAACACGTAGACGTCGCTCGCAGTGCCGCCGGCGCACTCCAGTGCCGCCGCGATCATCTGTGACTGCACGTCGGTGAGCACCGACTCCAGGGTGTGCAGGGGCGTAGCCTTCCTTTTCCTCGCGCCGGTAGCCGACCGTATCGCGCTCAGCGAGACCGCCGTCGATGCCGGATCAGCTGCACGATCAAGAACACCTGCCATGCGACGATGGCGCTGAAGATGGCCACAAGCACCCAGAGCGCGAACGCGGCTCTGCCTGCGCCGAATCCGAACGACGTCTGGTCGGCCGTGTCGACTGCCAGAACCGCTGCGACGACAGCTCCGGCTCCCGCCCCAACGATCCACGCAACGGATGCCGTGAGGTCCTTCCACAACGTCCGATCGGTGCCGCTGTCAGCAGATCTGGCATCCTTTCGCACGCCTCCAGCTTCTCAGACTCTGCGGGCGCGGGTCGCGCCGACCGGGGCTCTCCCCGGCCCGGCAGGATGAACCCATGAGTCGACATTCCCTGCCCGAGCCACCCATCCACGGCCCCAACGCAGAGATCGCGGCCTGGCTGCAAGATCCGGCCATCGCCCTACCGACCCTGGCCGACGACATCCGCTTCTCGGTCGTGCTCACCGCTGCGAATCTGCCTGCGGGGCGTGAGGACATCGACCACTTCTGGGACGGCACGGCACATCTGTCCTGGCTTGGCGGCCCGGCTGTCGGGCCCCTGGCACGGTGGCCGGAACGCCACGACGGCAAGAAGCTCGCTCATGTCGCCACCTTGCACCTCGGTGAGATCGCCGACGTTGTCGACGAGGACCACCGCAAGGCATGGGGGCCCGGCATGCCAGACCGGTATGCCCCCTCTCTGTCCCTCCCCGACAGCGGGGCGCTGGAGATCTTCCATGACGGCGAGACCTCAGGGTACGACCAATCCGATCGTGCCGCCGGCGCGTGGCAGGTGCGCTGGAGCCCGGCCCCCGACGGAAGCGTTGTCGATGCCCCGGCGGCGGATGCGCCGACGGGCGTGTGCCAGGTCGTCATCCCGTATGCGTCGTTCAGCATCAGATCCCCTGAGGATGCGATCGGCCTGCCGGAAGAGGAGTTCAACCGGGTCGAGCGCGCCAACAATGCGATCCTCGAGGCCTGGCAGAGCTTCTTCATGGCCGGACGGGAGAAGGTGTACACACCGCTGTCGCATCTGTACGGACACAGCTGGAAGGGAACCGACGAGCTCAATGACACCCTGGCCCGCGTGCTGCCTCTTGCGTCCGCCGACGAACACGTGCTGATCCTCGACCTGGAAAGCTGGACCCACCTCGAAGGGTGGTTCGGTGACGCCGGACACCTCGAGGTCTGGATGCGACGCTCGGACCTGGCAACGCGCAACTTCGACGCGGCCTGGTGCTTCATCCGTCTGGGCTGAGCACGCCATCCGTCCTCATGCAACTTGAACGTGCGGGTAACCGCGCTCGCGTCCCTGGAAGCTCAGGATGCTCGGGTTCTTGATGACCCCATCCTGAATTTCGATCGCGCGGGAGACGGTCGGGTTCGCCGCCCATGCTGACGGGCCCTCCATGACCGTTCGCAGGAATGGCAGCAGCGCCTCGCTGATCTCCCACGTCGCCGAGTTCCACAGGTACGAGGGGCTGTGGTCGACCGCGTAGTAGTTGACGCCTTCGCCGACCGTGAACATCGGGTCGTCGAACGTCGTGGGCTTCGCCCACTCGAAGCCCATCCCCTCATCGCACGAGACGTCGATGATCAGGCTGCCGGTAGCGAACCCGGTAAGGTCCTCGGTGCGCAGGTATGTCAAGGGTGCCGCGACATCCTGAAGGGTGCAGTTGACGACGATGTCGTGCGACGCCAGGAACTCTGGGAGCAGCACGTCGCCGTCCTTCGTGAGCACCTCGCTGAGCCGTACGTCGCCGTCGTGAGCGTGCAGCTGTGCGATGTGCGCGCCATGGATCGGAGAACCGACGGCCGCGACGCCGCGCTGTGTGAGGACCTGGATGTCGTGGATCCCCTGTGCGGTGAGGGCGGCCACGGCGCCGCGCGCCGTGGCTCCGAAGCCGATGACGACCGCGCTGCGACGCGGGCCATACACTCCCGTGGACCCGATGAGGCGCAGAGCGTGAAGCACCGAGCAGTATCCGGCGAGCTCGTTGTTCATGTGGAAAACATGCAGGCCGAACTCACCGCGAGCGTTCCAGTGATTCATCGCCTCGAACGCGATCAAGGTGAGTCGGCGGTCGATCGCCGTCTGTGTCATGCCGGCATCCTGCACGCAGTGCGGCCACCCCCACAGCACACGGCCCTCGGGGATCAGCGTCACGTCCGCCGCCTGCGGCTTCGGAAGCAGCAGCACATCAGCCGCCTCGATCACCTCGGCGCGATCCGCGACCCTGCCGACCCGTGACTCGACGTAGCCGGGCTGCAACTGGAAGTCGGCGCCATAGCCGCGCTCCACGATCATCCGCGCACGGAGATCGGGGTCGATCAGGTCAAAATGATGAGGGTGGATCGGCAAGCGCTGTTCGTTCTCCATCGAGGAAGCGGCGAGCATTCCGACGGTGAGCAGCGTGCCGGGCACGGAGGCCGGGACGGTGGAGGACAGGGGAACAGTGCCGGACATCCGGACTCCCAACATGGGGGAACCAGGGTCAGCTCCTGCCTCGAGTGTACGCGGCGGTGGTGAGCGTCGGCTGGGCGGACTATCCTGTGATCTCGCGAGAGAGAGGGATCGACGTGTCTGTCCAGGAAGAACGGTCACCGCACGAGCACGTGCCTGCCGCTGATGAGCCCACGGTGCCCGAACTCGAGGAGGACGAGACGATCGCGCCGCGCCCCGAGGAGGAGATCGCGGATGTCCTTCGAGCGGAGCCCGACATCGAAGACCACAGCCGAGCCCACGAGTAGGCAGAACTCTGAGCCCGGAGCCAAACGCAGCAGGACCACCGCGCAGACCCTCGCCCCTGGGCGGCCGCAAGCCGACCCGCGCAGACCTCGAACGGTTCGCGACCGATGATTCGCATGCGATCGACGACGTGCTACCAGCGCCCGGCATCCGGCTGCGACTGTTGATCGTGGGAATCAATCCCGGGCTGTGGACAGCGGCGGTCAACGCGCCCTTCGCCCACCCGGGCAACAGGTTCTGGTCCTCGCTCTACCGAGCGGGCCTGACCGACCACCTCGTGGATGCCGCAGCCGGCCTCCAGTCCGAGGACGAGGCGCAGCTGCTCAGCCGCGGAATCGGCGTGACAAACCTCGTCGGCCGCGCCACCGCGCGTGCCAGTGAGTTGAGTGGTGACGACCTGCGCGCAGGCGGCGCTGCGCTGACCGAACGCGTGGCGTCCCTGTGCCCGGCCGCGGTGGCGATCGCCGGGATCACCGCATTCCGTGCCGGGTACGGGCTCCCCAAGGCCGAGCTGGGAGAGCAGAACGCCTCTGCCATCCCGGGGTGGCCGGAGGACGTCCGTCTGTGGGTGGTGCCGCAGCCCAGCGGCCTCAACGCGCACGAGACCGTCGACTCGCTGGCAGCACGCTGGCGCGAAGTGTGGGAGTCAATCCCTCTGCCGTAAAGTTGTCGAGGCGTGCCACGCGTGAGAGGACACCAGGAAATGACGCAGAACAGCATCTTCGAGCCGGACGGCCGCGCCGTGCCCTACATCGACGAAGGCGACGGCCCGGCGCTGGTGCTGCTCCTGGAGCGCGGCCTCGAGGGCGACGCAGTGGACTCCGTGGCGCACTTCCTCGCCGAGGAGGGCTTCCGGGTTCTCCGCATCGCCGCGCGCGCAGCATCCGGTGCGGCGGCCACGACCGACGAACGGATCGACGACGCGCTGGCAGTGATGGATCACGTCGGTCTCGAGCACGCCTGGATCGGCGGTCACGCCTCGGGCGGCACGGTGGCCCGTGCATTCGCTGCCCAGCACACCGACCGCGCGAACGGACTGCTGCTGCTCGGCGTCGAGGAGGGCTCCACGCCCCTCGCCGAAGGCATCCCGTCCCTGATCATCCAGGCATCCGACGACGAGGTCACCCCGCCCGCCATCGGCGAGCGGCTGCAGGCCGCGGCATCCGACCGTGCCAGCATCGTCAGCATCGACGGTGCCGGTCACCTGTTCCCCCTCACCCACCCGATCGAGACCGCCGGGATCATCGAGGACTATCTCGACTGGGACTGAGCCCCCGCAACCGGCGACGTCGCGGCCGGCCACATCGCCGGTCAGCCGTTCTTCTTGCCGTTGCCCTTCTCTGCCTTCTTCTGCTGCTGCTCGGCGGCCTTACGGGCTTCTTCGGCCGCTTTCTCCTCCGCCTTACGGGCCTCTTCCGCTGCCTTCTCCGCCTTCTCGGCCTTCTTCTCGTCCTGTTTCGATGGCCCCTCGGCCGGTGCGTCGTCGGTCACGGGAGCCTCCTGCTCGGTTTCCACCACCGCCTCCTGCTCCTCGGGCGCGGACGGCGCGACGACCGGAGCCACCGTGTCCGCCGGCGCAGGGGTGCCCGTTCCGAGGGAACTCGCCCAGACGACCGCCGCGATCAGAGCCGCGGTCGAGCCGGCGCCCAGTGCCGCGAAGGTGCGCAGGCGTCGCGAGGAACCGCGTGCACCCGCCGACGCTCCGGCCGCAGCCGCAGCGGCCACCGGGATGACGAGGGTCGGATCACGGCGCTCCTCGACCGCCTCCGTCATCTCTCCGGCCGCGACGGCGCTGGGCAGGGGCTGCGTGCGATCCTGGGGACCCAAGTCACGCACGGCGGCGGAAACCTCGCCGGCGGTCGGACGAAGCGCGGGGTCAAGGTCGGTCATGCGGCGTAGCAGCGTCGCCCACCCGGCATCCAGATCCGGCGGGAGGTCTGGCGGCAGCACCTGACGTGAGGCGATCGCCTCGGCCGGCGTCGCATTCGAGAACGGGCGCTTGCCGGTGAAGCACTCGAGCAGCACAACACCCAGTGCGAAGATGTCGGCGGCGGGGGCGGGATCAGCACCCCTCGCCTGCTCAGGAGCGACGTACGCCGGTGTCCCGAGCACGACGCCGGGCATGGTCAACCGGGTTCCGTCCAGCAGCTGTGCGATGCCGAAGTCGGCGAGCTTGGCCCGGAACGGCCGAGCCGGGGAGCCGGTCGGCGCCAGCAGGACGTTCGAGGGCTTGATGTCACGGTGCACGATCCCCGCACCGTGAGCCGCGTCCAGCGCATCGGCGAGATCGGATGCCACACAGGCGACCTCTGCGGGCGTGAGAGGGCCGTCGTCGAGGCGGTCGCGCAGACTCGGTCCGTCCACGAACTCCATCACCAGGTACTCGGGTCCGCCGGGCACGATCCGGGCATCCAGCAGCGTGACCAGGTTCGGGTGGCTCAGCGCCGCGAGAGCGGCCATCTCACGACGCGTGCGGGCACCGGCCTCGGGGCCGTCGGTGCCGGAGCGCATGATCTTGATCGCGACCGTGCGATCGAGCATGAGATCCTCGGCGCGGTGCACGACAGCCATCCCGCCGCGGCCCACGCACTCGCCGAGCCGGTAGCGGCCCTCGAGCAGTTCTTCCGTTGGCGATTCGTCAAGCGTCGGCATGTCTTCTCTTCCGGGACGGCGCTCGAGTGCGCCGATGTGGTCCTGTTGAGACTACGGGTGCGCGTCGGAGATGTCGGGGGCCTTGACGAATCCGCTCCGAGCACACTCGGACGCCCCGACGACCCGAGTGCGCTCACCCGCCCCACACGCTGCGGGCTCCGCTCTCGCCGATGAGCACGACCATCGTCGTGGTACCGACCGCGACGATGACGGCGAGCACCGCGAAGGCGAGCGTGGCGATCCGGTCGGCCTGCCGCCGATCTCGGGGCGCGCGCCGCGACCCGGCCGAACCCCCGCTGGCATCCGCTGCGCTTTCGCCGGCCGGGCGGAACCGGTACCAGCACCACTGCGCGGCGGCGGCGACGAAGAGCGCGATCGCCCACGGCGGCAGCATCCGCCCCAGCGCCTCGTGCTGAAGCACCGACGGCACCGGGCCCACGCGCTCCTTCAGGCTCTCGCCCGCCACGATCGTCACCGGCACCAGCAGGAGCACCACCAGCGCCGCCAGCATGGTGACGGCACCGAGCCTGAGCCGCACCTGGGGGAAGAGCGCGCCCAGCACGAGCGCGAGCGAGGTCAGCGGTGCGAGCACGACGACCGCGTGCACGATGAGCGGATGCAGCGGGAGGCCGGAGATCTCAAGCAGGTCCATACTCGGAACACGGAGTGGGTGGTGCGCGGGTTCAGATGAACCCGCGGCACCCGGTTCTCGTGTCCTCAGCAGGAGGTGACGGATGCCGGACGACGACGCGGCGCGCCTGGGCGCGCTCTACGACGCGCACGCCGCGCCGATCTGGCGCTACGTGGTGCATCTCACCGGCGACCGAGCCGCCGCCGACGACGTGGTTCAGGAGACCCTGCTGCGGGCGTGGCGCACGCCGCGGATCCTCGCGGAAGAACCCGAAGCCACCCGGTCGTGGATGTACACCGTCGCCCGCCATCTCGTGATCGACGAGGCGCGCAGCGCCCACCACCAGCGGGAGGTGACCGTCGCCGACACGCCGGACAGCGCCGTGCGCGACGCCACCGACTCCCTGTTCGACGCGATGCTCATCGAGGAAGCTCTCGCGACCCTCACGGCCGCGCACCGTGACGTCGTCGTCCGTGCCTACTATCGCGGTCTCAGCGTCGCAGAGATCGCGCAGGATCTCACCGTTCCCGAGGGAACCGTGAAGTCCCGTCTGCACTATGGGCTGCGAGCCCTGCGGCTCGCTCTGCAAGAGAAGGGGGTGACCCGATGAACGACGACCACGCGCGCCTCGCGCAGTGGGATGCCGCATACGTGCTGGGCTCCCTGAGCTCGGCAGACCGAGAACTCTACGAGCGCCACCTCGCCGGGTGCGAGAGCTGCCGTGTCGCGCTCGCCGAGCTGGCGCCCCTTCCCGGCCTGCTCGCCCGGGTGCCCCAGGATCGGGCAGAAGAGGTCACGGGCCTCTCGACTGCGCCGCCGTCCGGCCTGCCATTGCGCGATGACATCGTCCGCATCGGTGTGGCGCGCGCACGCCGAGCACGGCGTCGCCGCCGGATCGCCGGCATCGGGGCAGCGGCCGTGTTCGCGGCGGTGATCGCGGTGCCGGTCATCGCCGCACTCGCGCCTGCGAACACGCAGTCGGTGGCTCTCGAGGCGATCGGAGACCGCCCCCTGTCGGCGTCGGTGCAGCTGGAGGAGGTGCCCTGGGGAACACGGGTCGACATGACCTGTCGGTACGAGTCCGCCGCCGGCGCCGCCGCCGGCGGGTGGACCTACGTGCTCGTCGTGATCGCCGACGACGGCGCTGAGACCACCCTGTCGACGTGGCGGGCCTTCCCGGACTCCACCGCGACGGTGAGCGCGGGCACGGCGCTCCGCACGGACGATATCGCCCGCTTCGAGGTGCGGGCCGCGAAGACCGGGGCGGTGCTGCTCAGCGGCGAACCCGCAGATATCGAATCCGGCTGAACCACAACGGCAACGGTCTCGTGTCCACCATGACCGTGTCCCACCCAGGGACCGGCCTCTGACAGGAGGCTCGACATGCAATCGAAGATCAACGGCGCGATTCTCGGCGCCGCGCTCGCGCTCACGTTCGGTCTGGCCGGATGCTCGGGTTCGCCGGCATCACCCGGCGACGACACCGCCGATTCCGGGTACGGCACCTCGCCCTCCGACGCCGCTTCGCCGACGGACGAGACCTCGCCCTCCGAGGAGTCGCCCGGTGCGGGTGCAGCCCTCATGACCGCAGAGACGTCGCTCGGTGAGGTCGTCGTCGACGGCGAGGGGATGACGGTGTACATGTTCGACAAGGACACCCAGGGCACCGACATGAGCGCCTGCGAAGGGGAGTGCCTGCAGAACTGGCCGATCGTCACCGTGGACAGCGACATGCCCGAGGTCGACGGCGTCACCGGGGATGTGGGGAGCATCACCGGTCCCGACGGTGAGATGCAGCTGACGCTGAACGGCTGGCCGCTGTACTACTTCGCCGGCGACTCCGCGGCGGGCGACGTGAACGGCCAGGGTGTGAACGACGTCTGGTGGGTGCTCTCGCCCGACGGGGAGCGGATGGCCGAATGACGCTCAGCGCAGTCTCTTGCGCATGAACACCTGATCGGTGCCGTCGGCCTGCGGCACCCGTTCGGTCTGCCGATACCCGCAGCGCTCGTAGAGGCGGATGTTCGCCTCGCTGAGACTGCCGGTGAACAGCTCGGCCTCGACGGCATCCGTGCCTGCCTCGGCCGCGCCGAGCAGCATGCGCCCGATCCCCTCGCCCTGCATGTCGGGCGCGATGGCGATCCGCCCGATCAGCAGGAGGCCGTCCTTCTCCCGCGCCCGGATCGCCCCGACCAGCCGGCCGTCGATGCGAGCCACCCAGCCGACGCAATCGGCCAGTTCGGCTCGCACCTCCTCGAGTGTCTGCGTCAGCGGCGGCATGTCAGCGCTGCCGTAGATCTGAGCCTCCGAGACGAAAGCGGCGCGCTGAAGGGTCATCACCTCACCGGCATCCGCCTCGCTGATCGGGCTGATGAGCGCCTGTTCGCTGGCGTCGGCATCCGGCATCCGCTCTCCTCTCATCGCAGGCCACCCTGCGCAACGGGCGCCGGGGCTGTCAACCCCCTCGGGCCCGGTGCACTGCGGCGGGTACGGTCTGGGGCGAACGCTCGCGCCGCGCCGCGGCGCAGGATTGAGGAGGCCAGCATGGCAGATGCGAAGAAGTCGAACGCCAAGAAGGGCACCGCGCAGAAGAAGGACGACACCGCCAAGTCGGCGGCGAAGACCACTCGGCGCCAGAACGCCGAGAAGGGCTTCACCGCCTCCCCTCAGCTGACCGGCAACCTGCAGTCCGTGCTCGTCGACCTGGTCGAGCTGTCGCTGCAGGGCAAGCAGGCGCACTGGAACGTCGTGGGCCGCAACTTCCGCGACATGCACCGTCAGCTGGACGAGATCATCGAGGCGGCGCGTGCCTTCACCGACGAGGTCGCCGAGCGGATGCGAGCGCTGCACGCCGTTCCGGATGGGCGCAGCGACACGATCGCCGAGACCACGACCCTCCCGCCGTTCCCGGCCGGTGAGGTGTCGACCGAGGAGACGGTCGACCTGGTGACTCAGCGACTTGAAGCCACCGTCGGCACCATCCGCAAGGTGCACGACGAGGTGGACGAAGAGGACCCCACCTCGGCCGACATCCTGCACGCGGTCATCGAGAAGCTCGAGCAGTTCGCGTGGATGGTCAGCGCCGAGAACCGGACTCCGGCCGGACGCTGACGAAAACGCCGAACACGAAGAGCCGCCGCGGTCCTCTCGGATCGCGGCGGCTCTTCGTGTGTCGCGTCGGGCCGCTCAGGCCGGCTGCGGCAGCAGGGTGAACGAGACGGCACCCCGCTCGTCCACGGCGGCGTCGAGCGTCTTGTCGGAGAGAGCGTCCGAGGCGGCCTGCTCGAGGAACACCCGCAGGTCGGCATCCTCCAGCACGGCGTCGCCAGGCTCGGGAGTGGGGGCGACGGTCACGGCGAACCGCCGTTCCTCTTCAGGACCCCCGGACGTGTGGATGCGCAGACCGGCATCCGGTTCGGTGCTCTGCTGGGCGACGATGGTCGTCGCGATCATGGCGGCGTTCTCGGTGAGGGTGAGCATGAGCTCTCCTTCCGGGTAGCGGACACCGCACCGTCCGGCGCGGATGTGCGGGCCACGATTCCGCAGATCGCGCGGCGGTTCAACCCCGAGCGCCGCACTGTGAGGTCTTTCACACCCGACGCCGGTGTCGCTCCCAGACCCGCGTCAGTCTTCTTCGGCCCGGCGCTTGCGGCGCACCACGGCCGGCAGCACGATCCACATTGCGGCGACGAGCAGAACTCCCGCCACAGCGACCGCGACGGCGGCGGTGCGCGAGACGGCCACGTCGAGGATGAGCATGGTGACCCCGACAGTCAGCAGGCCGATCACGCCGAGGTTCGCCTTCAGGATCCGGTCGGCCATGCGTACCAGCTCCGGCTTCATCCGCTGGGCGAACAGGAATCGGTGCAGCCCGACCGGCGTCAGGGCGAGGACCGTGGCCAGGGCAGCGAGCAGCACGAGCACGACGTACAGCGTGCGCTGGAAGCCGTCCAGGTCGGCGAACCGCGGCTGGAAGGCCACCGCGAGGAGGAAACCGGTGAGGATCTGCGTGCCGGTCTGCATGACGCGCAGCTCCTGCATGAGCTCCTCCCAGTTGCGGTCGGCGCGCTCCTCCGGCGTCTCGTTGCGGCCGCGCGGCCGGTGGTGGTCCCTCTCGATCTTCATGAATGATGACGCTACTCGAACCGGGTGGACCCCGTGCAGGGCTTGCGCGGCCGGCCTTCTGCTCGCTAGACGGGCGTAGCATCGTGGGATGGCCGAATCGCGTCCGACCGAGAACCTGCCGACCTCCGGGATCGAACTCCAGATGCTCCCCGGCGAAGAGACGGATGCCGGCATGTGCGTCGACGGGGTGTGCTCAGTCCCCGTCGCCGAGAAGGACTGACCTCTCACCCCGCGCGGCGTTCAGTGCCCGGCGTGCGCGGGCGCTTCCTCGTCGTGGTCGGCGGGCTTGCGGATCAGGAACGCGCCCACGATCGTCACGGTCGCGATGACCGCGCCCACCGTCACCGACGCGCGGGTGGCGGCGGCGACCGCCTCGGGCACCTCGGTGCCTCCTCCGGCGGCGCTGATCGCCGTGAAGACGGCCATGAGCACGGCGATGCCCGCGGCGCCGGCGACCTGCTGGATCGTGCCGATGACCGCGCTGCCGTACGAGTAGAACTTCGGGGTCAGCGAGGCGAGCGACGCGGTGAACAGCGGCGTGAACGACAGGGCGAGCCCCACCGACAGCAGGGTCTGCGCCCCCAGCACCAGCCAGACCGGGCTGTCGACCGTGAGCGTCGTGAACAGCCACAGCATCCCGGAGGCGAGGAACGCGCCGGGAATGAGCAGGATGCGCGTGCCGTGGCTGTCGTAGATCCGCCCGATCACGGGGCCGAGCAGACCCATCGCCAGCGCACCGGGAAGGACGATGAGCCCGGCATCCACAGCCCTCATCTCCAGCGCATCCTGCAGGTACAGCGGGATGACCGTGATGCTGCCGAAGAAGGCCATCGAGAGCAGGAACATCTGCACCATCGACAGCGTGAAGCCCTTCGAAGCGAACACGCGCAGATCCAGCAGCGCGTCGTCCTCGCGCTGCAGCAGGACCTGGCGCCACAGGAACAGGCCGAGACCGATCACGCCGACCACCAGCGCGACGGCGAGCGGCGCCCAGCTGACGCCCGTGCCGAGACTGCCGATCTGGCTCAGGCCGAACACGATCCCACCGAAGCCGAACGCTGACAGAATGATCGACAGCACGTCGATCGGCGCGTGCGTCGTCTCGCCGACGTCGGTCAGCCACCGCCAGCCGATGAACATCGCCACCAGCGCGATGGGCAGCACCACCACGAAAATGGCGCGCCATCCGAAGGTGTCGAGCAGGAACCCCGACATGGTCGGTCCGATGGCCGGAGCAAGCGAGATCACCACGCTCACCCGCCCCATCATCCGCCCGCGCGAAGCCGGCGGAACCAGGTTCATGATCGTCGTCATCAGCAGCGGCATCAGGATCGCCGTGCCGGATGCCTGCACGATGCGGCCGCCGAGCAGCATGGCGAAGCCGACGGCCAGGGCGGCCATCAAGGTGCCGGCGGAGAACAGGGCCAGCGCGGCGAGGAACATCTGGCGTGTCGTGAATCGGCGCAGCAGGAAGCCGGTGATCGGGATGACCACGGCCATGGTGAGCATGAACGCGCTGGTCACCCACTGGGCGGCGATCGGGGTGATGCCGAGATCGGTGATGAGGTGCGGGATCGCCATGCTCATCGTCGTTTCGTTGAGGATCGCCACGAACGCGGCGATCAGCAGAACCCAGATGACCGCCATGTCCTTGCGGGGAAGGATCGCGCCGCCGCGGGCCACGACAGGTGAGGGACCGGTGTGCACAGCAGACATGGGTGTCCTCCGAAGGTGGTGAGCGACGAGTGCGGCATGGCGCAATGACGGATGCCGTGCCGCAGCGTTACAGCGTAACCGCAGCCGTCGACATTTGATTCCCGTCCGCGGGCGAAATCCTTTGTCGATCGAGGAAGACCCGCGATGTCGCCCGTGCGCACTAGCCTGAAACGATGAGCATGGGTGGCGGAGGCCGCGGCGGCTTCCGGGGCGTCGACGAGCAGGCGCAGCGCCGTCTCAACGCGCAGGCCCCAAAGGTGCCGGCCCTCGGGCGGCGCGTGATCGCCCTGTTCCGGCCGTACCGTTGGCGGCTGTCCTTCACCGCACTGCTCGTGATCGTCGGAGCCGGACTCGCGGTCATCCCTCCGCTGCTCGTGCAGCGCATCTTCGACGAGGCGCTGTTCCCGCTCGACGGCGGCGGCCCGCAGCTGAACCTGCTCACGATCCTCGTCGGGCTGATGATCGGGCTGTTCCTGCTCTCCGCGGCACTCGGTGTGGTGCAGACCTGGCTCACGTCCACCGTCGGCAACGACGTCACGGGTGATCTGCGGGTCAGGCTCTTCGAGCATCTGCAGGCGATGGAACTCGGCTTCTTCACCCGCACGAAGACGGGGGTGATCCAGTCCCGGCTGCAGAACGATGTCGGCGGGGTGTCCGGGGTCCTCACGAACACCGTGACGAGCATCCTCGGCAACACCGTCACCGTGATCGCCTCTCTGGTGGCGATGCTGATCATCGACGTGCGACTCACCCTCATCGCCATCGTGATGATGCCGGTGCTGGTGCTGGTCCAGCGCCGAGTCGGGCAGGTGCGGGCGCGGATCGCGGCGGAGACGCAGGAGTCGCTGTCGGAGCTGACCAGCATCACGCAGGAGACGCTGAGCGTCTCCGGCATCCTGCTGTCGAAGTCGTTCAACCGTCAGCGCACCGAGTCCGCCCGCTATCGGCGCGAGAACGACAATCAGGTCCGGCTGCAGGTTCGGCGTGCCATGAGTGGTCAGGGATTCTTCGCGGTCGTGCAGGTGATCATGTCGAGCGTCCCCGCCGTGGTGTACCTCGTCGCCGGCCTGCTCATCACCGGCGGCACGGGCGAGATCACCGCCGGCGCGATCGTCGCCTTCACGACCGTGCAGGCGCGCCTGCTCATGCCGCTGATGGGTCTGATGCGGGTGGCGCTCGACCTGCAGACCTCCCGGGCGCTCTTCGCGAGGATCTTCGAGTACCTCGACCTCGAGCCGCAGATCCGCGACAGCCCCGACGCCATCGACGTCGCCGACGCCCCCGGCCCGCGCGGCGCCATCGCCTTCGAGGACGTCGTGTTCCGCTATCCGGATGCCGGAGCGGACCGCCGCCCGACCCTGGATGGCGTGTCGTTCGTCGCCGAACCCGGCAGTCACGTCGCGTTCGTCGGGCCGTCGGGTGCGGGTAAGACGACCATCCTGTACCTGGCACCTCGACTGCACGAGGCGTCGGGCGGCGTGGTCCGGTACGCCGGCGCAGACGTGCGCACCCTCCGCCAGGAGTCGATCATCGACGACGTGGGCATCGTGTCGCAGGAGACCTACCTCTTCCATGCGACCGTGCGCGAGAATCTGCGCTACGCGAAGCCGGATGCCACCGACGAGGAGCTCGAGGCGGCGTGCCGGGCGGCGAACATCCATCACGTGATCGCCGGTTTCGAGCAGGGCTACGACACGGTGGTGGGCGAGCGCGGCTACCGGCTCTCGGGGGGTGAGAAGCAGCGCATCGCCATCGCGCGGGTGCTGCTGAAGGATCCGCCCGTGCTGCTGCTGGACGAGGCGACGTCGGCGCTGGACACCGTCTCGGAGCGCCTGGTGCAGGACGCCCTCGATGCGGCGGCGCGGGGGCGGACCACCCTCTCCATTGCGCACCGGCTCTCGACCGTGATCGGCGCCGATGTCATCCACGTCGTCGAGGCCGGACGGATCGTCGAATCCGGTACGCACGCCGAGCTGCTCGCCGCGGGCGGGCTGTACGCCGCGCTGGCCGCGGAGCAGATGGCCGCGAGCCGTGTGCTGGACGCGGAGGAGGGCGCCGCCCCGTGACGAGTGGGGCGTTCAGTGCACGGACAGCCCGCCGTCGACGAACAGCGACTGGCCGGTGATGTACCCGGACGACGCGCTGGCGAGGAAGACCGCGGCGCCGGCGAAGTCATCGGGCAGCCCGTTGCGGCCCACCATGGTGCGCGCGGCGAGGGCCGCGACCTGCGTCGTGTCCTCCTGCAGGCGGGCGTTCAGCGGTGTGAGCACGAAGCCGGGTACGAGGGCGTTGCTGGTGACGCCGGTGCCTCCCCATGCCTCCGCCTCGGAGCGCACCAGCGACTCCACCGCGCCCTTCGAGACCCCGTAGACGCCGCTGCCGACGAAGGCGCGGTGCGCCTGCTGCGAGCTGATGTGCAGCAGCCGGCCATAGCCGCGCTGCGCCATGCCGGGGGCGTAGCGCTGACCGAGCAGGAACGGCGCGAGGGCGTTCACCGTCATCGTCGCGTGCCAGTCGTCCTCGGTGATCTCCGGGTACGGCGGGCGGATGTTGATCCCCGCCGAGTTCACCAGGATGTCGGGTTCGCCGAACGGCTCGGCGGCCGCCTCCGCGGCGGCGCGGATGCCGTCGGGCGTCGACAGGTCGCCGGTCACGCCGGCGGCGCGGCATCCGGCATCCGTCAGCTCGGCCCCGACGGCGTCGATGCGGTCGCGGCCGCGTGCGACGATGACGGTGGCGGCGCCGGCGCGAGCGAGGGCGGTCGCGATGCCGCGGCCGATACCGGAGCTGCCGCCGGTGACCACGGCGGTGCGGCCGTGCAGCGAGAAGAGCGAGTCGATGTAGGTGTTCATACGGTTTCCGTTCGGGTGCCGGTCACCAGCTGAGGGCGGCAGCGAGATGAGGGTCGGGGTGCGCGCCGGCGAACTCGGGCAGCGCGCGCAGGTCGTCGACGAAGGAGGTGACCGCCGCGCGGTATGCCGGGTCGGGGTGCGCCTCGGCGATCTCCTGCAGGGGCGGCACGTCCATGGCGAGGATCAGCTCGAGCCGGGCGGTGACCGCGGTCGAGGCGCCGGCATCCTGCAGCACACGGATGCCGCCGCGCAGTGCGGCGAGATAGTCGCGCAGCACGGGCAGCCGGTTCCGCGACTGCGTGATGGAGGTGCCCTCGGCCCGCACTCGCCAGCGGACGACGACGTCGGGGATGACGTCGAACGCCGCCGCCCTGGTGAACATCTGCTGCGCGACGATCTGGTCCTCGTACGCGACGCCCTCGGGAAAACGCAGATCGCTCCAGAATCCGGTGCGGCTCATCTTCGACCACGCGACGACGTTCGCCGTCGCCTGCGGGTGGCCGGTGATCGTCGTCGCGTGCCGGGCGGGGGAGGTGGCGGCCGCCACCCACGGCTGAACGCGCCCGGGCACGTACCCGCCGGCGACGGGACGGGTGCGCACGTAGGCGCCGGCGGCGAAGTCGCTGCCGGTCTGCAGCAGTGTTCGCGTCCACAGCTCGATCGCGCGCGGTTCGAGTTCGTCGTCCGCGTCGAGGAAACCGACGAACGGAGTGTCCACCCGTTCGAGCCCGCTGTTGCGAGCGGCTCCCAGACCACGCGATTCGCGCTGCGCGATCACTTCGAAGCGAGGGTCGGATGCCGCGGCAGCCGCGAACACGTCGCCGGTGGCATCCACCGAGCCGTCATCGATGAGCAGGGCGCGCCAGCGCTGCTCGGTCTGTGCACGCAGCGAGTCGATGGCCGCCGGCGCGTAGGCGGCGATGTCGCGTCCCGGCACGATGAGGGTCACGAGGGGTGCGGCGGACACCTGCCGAGTCTATGGGAGCGGTGCGTTCGGCATCGGCGCGGCGTTCTCGGCATCCGACATCGGGCGAGAACCCACGTTCCGTACGAGAAATCACATCACGCGCGGTTTCTCGCGCCGGACCTGGTTTCTCGCGCCATCACGCGGCGACAGCGCGTACGGCGACGGCGACGAGCGCCGCGAGGTGCGCGGCGGAGCCGTCGGGCAGTGCGGTGCGGCCGAACGTGAAGCGCACCGAGGTCTGCGCGGTCTCGGGCGGGATGCCGAGGGCCAACAGCACGGGGGAGGGCTCGTCGCTGCCGGCCGCGCACGCGGAGCCGCTCGAGGTCACCACGCCGCGGCGTTCCAGCTCGAGCAGCACGGCTTCGCCGCTGGTGCCGGCGAACGTGAAGCTCGCCAGGTTCGGCAGTCGCCGATCGGGCGATCCGGTCAACGCTGCCTGCGGCACGGTGGCCCGCACCGCGGCGATGAACGCCCGCGTGGTGGCGGCCACCGCAGCGGCGCTGCGTTCGCGCTCGGCCTCTGCCAGCTCCAGCGCGGTCGCCAGGCCGACGGCGCCGGCCACGTTCTCGGTGCCGCTGCGGCGGCCGCGCTCCTGGCCGCCGCCGTGCAGCAGCGGCTCGAGGGGAACCCGGGAGCGCACGG
The DNA here is from genome assembly GCA_031178475.1 of Microbacterium sp. Classification (GTDB taxonomy): domain Bacteria; phylum Actinomycetota; class Actinomycetes; order Actinomycetales; family Microbacteriaceae; genus Microbacterium. The sequence continues at coordinate 16,970 of JAPSIX010000023.1, forward strand.
CCAGCGCGCCGATGCCCTTGGGGGTGCCCAGCTTGTGTCCCGCGATCGAGACGGCGTCCGCGTCGAGGCCTCTCAGGTCGAGCCATCCCGCCGACTGCACGGCATCCACGTGCACGGGCACCCTCCGCTCGCGAGCGGCGGCGATGAGCCCGGCGGCGTCCTGCACGGTGCCGATCTCGTTGTTGGCGTGGCCGAAGCTGAGCAGCGCCGGGCCGTGGCCGCTGTCATCGAGTACTGCGACCAGGTCGGCGACGGCGACCGAGCCGTGCCGGTCCACCGGCAGCGTCGTCACGGCGACATCGTGGAAGCGCTGCAGGTACGACGCGGACTCCAGAATCGACTCGTGCTCGATCGGCGTGGTGATGAGGTGGCGGCGCTCGCCGCCCAGGACGATCCCCTTCACCGCGAGGTTGTTGGCCTCGGTGCCGCCGGAGGTGAAGATCACGTCACCCGCCCGCATGCCCAGCGCTCTCGCCACGCGCGTGCGAGCGTCTTCGAGGGCGTCGGCGGCGGCTTCTCCCGC
>JAPSIX010000157.1 GCA_031178475.1 Microbacterium sp.
TCACGCGCTGAGCCAACCCGGGAAACTGAGCAGATCGGAGCAGAACGTGGAATTCGACGCGGAACTCGTCCGCACCCTGCAGCAGGACGGCAGGGCCAGCATCCGCTCGATCGCGGCTCGGCTGGGAGTCTCGCGCGCCGCCGCCGCAGCCCGGCTGCGCGCCATGCTCGCCGACGGTTCGGTCCGGGTGGTCGCGGCCGTGGACCCGGTCTTTCTCGGGCAGCATGTGCTGGCACACGTCTCAGCGCGCACCGACGGGGCGACGGACACCGTCGCCCGGCACCTCAGCGCCCTTCCGGAGACCGTTTTCGTCTCGGCCGTGGGCGGAGCGCACGATCTGGTCGCCGAGATTCGGGTCGGCTCGATGCCGGCACTGCACGAACTGCTCGCGCAGATGCGAGCGGTTCCCCGCGTGGTCTCGATCGACACGGTGATCTACTCGCAGGTGGTGAAGGGTTTCTTCGTCTCGGAGTTCCACGGAGACGACGTCACTCTGGACGCGATCGACACCGCCCTCATCGAGCATCTCCAGCAGGACGGGCGGATGAGCTATCGGGCCCTGGGCGAGGTCGTGCGGCTGTCCCCCTCGGCCGTCACCACCCGCGTGCAACGACTGATCGAGAACGGGGTCATCAAGATCAGCGCCGTCGAGGCCAGGGGGCTGGCCCATCGCCAGCTCTCGATGGGGGTGGGCCTCACTCTCAACGACGATGATGCCGTGATGACGGCGCTCCGCGCCTCGCCCGGCGTCGACTTCGCCGCCCGCACGATCGGGCGCTTCGACGCGATCGCCACGCTCGTCGAGCCCTCCACCGGCGCCCTGTACGCGAGCCTCGAGAGGCTCCGGGCGCTGCCGGGGGTCGCCCGGGTGGAAGCGTGGCTGCACCTGGCAGTCGTCAAGGAGGACTACACCCGCACCCTGCGTGCGCCGCTGGAGACCCGGTCACACCCGTGACCGATGACCGGCGCGTCGCCACCTGTCGTTCACCTCTCGCGGCCAGACTGCGAGCATGAGCGACGATACGCCCGACCCCGCCCCGCGACCGGACGCGACCGCGAACAGCGGCGCCGTCGGAGCGATCGGGCTCGAGCTGCGCGGCGAGGTGCCGCCGTCGAAGAAGCAGATCTACTCGTGGGCGCTGTGGGACTGGGCGACGCAGCCCTTCAACACCGTCATCCTCACCTTCATCTTCACCGCGCTGTACCTGACCGAGGACGGATTCCTGCCGCGGTCGCTGCAGGGGCTGCCGAACGACGACCCCGCCCGCGAGGCGGGTGTCGCCGAGCTCACCTCAGGGCTCGGGCTCGGCTCGACAATCGCCGGCCTCGCGATCCTGCTCGTCGCGCCCGTGCTCGGCCAGAGAGCGGATGCCGCGGGGCGGCAGAAGCTCTGGCTGGGGATCGGCACCGGCGCCCTCGTGCTCTGCACTCTCGGGCTGTGGTTCGTCGAACCCACGCCGTCGCTGTTCTGGCTCGGCGTGGCGCTCATCTCGGCCGGCAGCGTGTTCGGCGAGATCGCCGCGGTGAACTCGAACGCGATGCTCATCGGCATCGCCAGCCCGAAGACGGTCGGCCGGATCTCGGGCCTGGGCTGGGGCTTCGGCTACATCGGCGGCATCCTCGCCCTGGTCCTCGTCGTCGTGTTCTACGCGATGGACTGGTTCGGTCTCAGCGAGGACGACGGTCTGCCGTTCCGCCTCATCGCCGTCGGCTGCGCCGTCTGGACGATCATCTTCTCGATCCCGATCTTCCTCAACGTGCCCGAGCCGTCGCTCGGGCGACCCGAGCGCAAGGTCGGCTTCTTCGCCTCATACCCGCTGCTGGTGAAGGACGTCATCGGCCTGTACCGCAATCCGGTCACGCGGCCGACGTTCTGGTTCCTGCTCGCCAGCGCCGTGTTCCGCGACGGACTCGGCGGTGTCTTCGCGTTCGGCGCGGTGATCGCCAGCACCGTCTTCGACTTCGACTTCCTCCAGCTCGTCATCTTCGGCATCGCGGCGAACCTCATCGCCGGGGTGTCCACGATCATCGCCGGTCGCTTCGACGACCGGTTCGGGCCGAAGCGCGTCATCGTCTGGTCGCTCATCGGCATGGTCATCGCGGGGACCGCGGTGTTCTTCCTCACGGGGGCCGGCAAGACGGTGTTCTGGATCGGCGGCCTCATCCTCTGCGCCTTCGTCGGGCCCGCCCAGTCGGCGGCGCGGTCGTTCCTCGCGCGCGTCACCCCAGCCGGCCGCGAGGGTGAGGTCTTCGGGCTGTACGCCACGACCGGACGCGCGGCCGGCTGGATGGCCGCAGCCGCCTGGACCACACTCATCGTGTTGACCGGGTCGACGACGTTCGGCATCCTCGGCATCATTCTCGTGCTCGCGCTGGGCCTCGCGCTCGTCCTTCCGGTGCGCGAGCGGCGGGCCGGCGACCGCGTCACCGGCTGATAGCGCATACATCGCCCGCGTCACGCTGTTCGCCTTCCTGCGCACCTGCTCTTGTTATCGCAAACATCCTCTGGCATCATCGAGCGAGCCGGGGTCCCCTCGCTCCGCGCACTGATTCGAAGGAGAGCCAGTATGAAGACCCCCCGCAGATGGGCCGGAGCAGGACTGGGCTGCGCCCTGGTCATCACCGGCCTGTCGCCGATCGCCGCCGCGCCGGCGTGGAGTGCGGATGCCGCATCCGCCGACCACGTGCTGCGCACCGGCGACCTCGAGGTGCACGCCTCGAACGCCTTCCCCCAGGTGATCAGCTACACCGATCGCGACACCGGCGCCGTCCTGCACGGTAACGACGACACGCTGAGCTCACTGGAGATCAACGGCGAGTCCCAGCCCGTCACGGTCGCCTCGAAGCAGGCCGACAAGAGCACCGTCGAGTACACGATCACGCCGACCGCGCTGGAAGGTGTGCGGTTCACGGCCCGCCTCAGCGTGAAGAAGAACGTCGTCACCCTCGCGTTCACAGAGGTCGTCGACCCGGAACGGCTCGTCTCCAGCATCCGCATTCCCGGCCACGACCTCGTCACCGTCTCGTCCCGGGAACCCGGCTCGGCGATCGCCGCCGCGAACCTCTCGGTCGACCGGGCCGTCTCCGGCGACACGTTCCTGCCCGTCACCGCCGAGACGCCCGTCGACGCCAAGCCGGTGTCATCGAACACGATCATCGCGAACACCGGCGAACTGGCCGCGGCTTTCACCACGAACGCCCTCTACGACTCGTCGTCCGGACCCGCGCACAAGGACTCCGGCAACTTCTGGCGACAGGCCGTCAAAGACGGCGACGACGTCGAGATCGGCATCTCCAGCGGACAGTGGCTGCATCGCGCAGACGGTGCGGAGAGCACCGAGGAACTGCCCTGGGTCAAGGTGGCGATCACCCCCGACGCCAACGCCGACGGCACCGTGAACTGGCAGGACGGCGCGATCGCGCTGCGCGACCTGCGGGTCGCCCCGTTCAAGGGCGAGCAGACCCCCGAGAACGTGATCGCGCACATCCCGTTCAACTTCGCCTCGCAGGCGACCCACCCTTTCCTGCGCACTCTCGATGACGTCAAGCGCATCGCGCAGAACACCGACGGACTCGGCCAGGCAGTGATGCTCAAGGGCTACACCAGCGAAGGACACGACTCGGCGAACACCGACTACGGCGACAATTTCAACGAGCGCGCCGGCGGTCTGGAAGAGCTGAACGTCGCACTGAAGGCCGGCGAGAAGTGGAACGCGTCGTTCGGCGTGCACATCAACGCGACCGAGATCTACCCCGAAGCGAACTCGTTCAGCGACGAGATGGCCAACGAGAACAGCCCCGGCTGGAACTGGCTCGACCAGTCGTACTACATCGACCAGCGCTACGACGTGCTCTCGGGTCACCTCGACGAGCGCATCGGCGAACTGGCGGATGCCACGCACGACAACCTCGACTTCGTCTACGTCGACGTCTACTACCAGTACGGCTGGCTGGCGCAGAAGATCCAGGACTCGCTCATCGACCACGGCTTCCGTGTGACCTCGGAGTGGGCAGACAAGCTCGCCGAGAACAACACCTGGTCGCACTGGGCGAACGACGAGAAGTACGGCGGATCCACCAACAAGGGCATCAACTCGCAGATCCTGCGCTTCGTGAACAACACGAAGGCCGACGTGTGGAACCCCGACCCGCGGCTCGGCACCAGTCACATCGTCGAGTTCGAGGGCTGGACCAACCAGAACGACTTCAATGCGTTCCTGAAGAACGTGTGGACCGCGAACGTGCCGACGAAGTTCCTGCAGCACCACGAGATCACCCGGTGGACCGACGAGGCCATCGAGCTCGAGAACGCCGTGCGCGTCACCGGCACCACCGCCGATGACCGGTCGATCACCGTCGACGGCGCCGAGGTGCTGCGCGGCGGCACCTACCTGCTGCCCTGGTCGTCGAAGGCGGGCAAGAGCCCCGACAAGCTGTACCACTACAACCCCGCGGGCGGCACGACCACGTGGACCCTCACCGACGAGTTCGCCGGCAGCAGCACTCTTCAGCTGTTCTCGCTCGGCGACGGCGGCCGGACGAAGGTCGCCGACGTCCCCGTCGTCGACGGCGCGGTCA
>JAPSIX010000158.1 GCA_031178475.1 Microbacterium sp.
GGGTTGGCGTGCTTGATGATCGCGACGGCCGGAAGCACCATGTCGTAGGCGGCGCGCAGCGCGGCATCCGCGTCGACGTAGTTGTTGAACGACATCTCCTTGCCCTGCAGCTGCGTCGCCTGCGCGATGCCGTGCCCGCCGGCGCGAGTGTAGATCGCGCCGCGCTGGTGCGAGTTCTCGCCGTAGCGGAGGGTCGCGAGCCGTTCGGCCTTGATGGTGAGGTGCGCGGGCAGGTCGCCACCCTCGGCGAGGGTGCCTTCGGCGAACCACTGCGCGACCGCCGAGTCGTACGAGGCGGTGTGCGAGAAGGCTCGGGCCGCGAGCTGACGGCGCTGCGACAGGGTGGTGCCGCCGGCGCGCACCGCCTCGATCACAGCGCCGTACGACTCGGGCGAGACGACGATCGCCACGTTGGCGTAGTTCTTCGCGGCGGCACGGACCATGGCGGGTCCGCCGATGTCGATCTGCTCCACCACGTCGTCGCCCTCTGCGCCCGAGGCGACGGTCTCGACGAACGGGTACAGGTTCACGACGACGAGCTCGAACGGCTGGATGCCGAGGTGCTCGAGCTGACCCTCGTGGTCCTCCAGGCGCAGGTCGGCGAGCAGCCCGCCGTGGATCTTCGGATGCAGGGTCTTCACCCGCCCGTCGAGCATCTCCTCCACGCCGGTGACCGCCGCGACATCGGTGACCGGATGACCGGCCCCGCGGATGGCAGCGGCCGTCGAGCCGGTCGAGACGATCTCGACGCCGGCGGCGACGAGCGCGTCCGCGAGGGGCACCAGGTCGGTCTTGTCGCTCACCGAGACGAGAGCCCTCCTGATCGGCACCGTGTCGCGGTCGCGGTACAGCGAGGGGTCCAGGCGGGGGCCGGCCATGGTCGTGCTCCTTCGTTCGTGCGTTCGGGTGTGCGGTCGGGAGGATCAGCGGGTCAGGTCGAGTTCGCCGGTGGCGATGCGGCGCACCACGTCGATGAGCAGGCGGCGCTCGACGGGCTTGATGCGCTCGTGCAGGGTGTGCTCGGTGTCGCCGGGTTGCACGGAAACGCGTTCCTGCGCGAGGATCGGCCCGCTGTCGACGCCGTCGTCGACGACGATGACGCTGGCGCCGGTCTCGCTCGCGCCGGCGGCCAGTGCGTCGCGCACGCCGTGCGCGCCGGGGAACTCCGGCAGGTACGCCGGGTGGGTGTTGATGATGCGGGGTGCGTAGCGTGCGACGACGGATGCCGGAAGCAGGCGCATCAGTCCGCTGAGCACCACCAGGTCGGGACTCCAGACGTCCAACTGGCGGGCGAGCTCCTCGCCCCACGCCTCGCGGCTGTCGAACGAGCCCCACGGCACGGTGAAGGTGGGGATGCCGTACTCCTCGGCATGCGCGAGACCTTCCGCCTCACGATCGGCGCCGACGACGATCACGCGGGCGGGGAAGTCGGGGTGGCTCGCGGCATCGAGCAGGGCCCGGAGATTCGAACCCGTGCCCGAGATGAGAACGGCGAGCGTCAGCACCCGGTCAGTCTATCGGGGCGGTGAGTCCGGCCATCTCCGCGTTCCAGCGGTCGGTGCGCTCCTCGGCGAGCTCGTCGCGATGCCGGGGCGTGAGCAGCAGGATGGCGGCGCCGATCAGCACCTCCACGCCGACAGCGAGTGCCATCGCCCCCGGTTCCGGGCCGGCGACGGCGAGGCGGCCGGGTCCGATGGATCCCGACGCGAGCACGGCGGCGAGCGCGGCGACGCCCGCGGAGAGCGCAGCGATCCCGACCGCCATCACGGCCCGAGGGGCGATCGCCGTGCCGGTGCCCTCCCACACCAGGCGCGATCGGATCATCCAGCCCGCGAGCGCCCCCGCGCCGATCGGGACGAGCACCGAGATCAGCATCCAGAACGACGAGTGCTCGGGGATCAGCCCCAGCACGGGGATGCCGGGGACGACGCCCAGCTCGGTGCCGGCGGGCGAGACGGCCGTGCCGGCCCCCACCGCGAAGCCGGACCCGGCGAGCCAGCTCACCGACCACACGATCAGCGTGGGCAGGTATGCGAGGTGTGCCAGCGTGAGCATCGCGGCGCCGAGGATGTCGACACGAGCGGCTTCGAACAGCGCGATGACCTCCCCACCGCGCAGCGCGGTCATCACGGCGACCCCGACGGCGCCCGCGCCGGCGAGCGCGACCAGGGCGACAGCGGCGCCGCGGATCGACTCTGCGGGCACCGGCGACCACTCGCCGAGGCCGTCGATGAGGTCGTGAAGACGGTCGATCAGCCCGCCGTCGCCCTCGGCCCACGCGTGCGTGACGGCCCCGAACAGCACTCCGGCGAGGTAGACGGCAGCCGGGATGAGCGCGGCAGCCCACAGCTCCACTCGCAGCACGTCCGAGCGGGCCGTGAGCGCGACCAGTGTGCTGACCGCTCCGAAGGCCAGCGCTCCAGCCACCACCCCGATGGCCCAGGCACCTGCCGCAGACGCGCGCCGCCCCGATCGGGCGCCGAACAGCAGCGTGAACACGAGCACCGCGAGCGGAGGCAGTGTCAGCGCGAACCGGGCCGCAGCGGACGGGATGCCGAGCGCCGAGATCAGCTCGTCCGGCAGGTGCACCTCGACCGGCACGGCGTGCGCGAACTGCCACAGCGTGCCGCTCACCGGCCACAGCGCTCCCCAGTCGGCGGCGAGCCCGAAGGCCATCAGCCACAGCAGGGTGAAGGGTGCCAGCAGCGCGGCCAGGCCCACAGCTGCGCCGATGGCGGCGTCGAGGGCGGCGAGAAGCGCGATGAGCAGGCGTTGCATGACGCAACGAGCCTACGACGGCATCCTGCGCGCCCCCTCGGGCCACGCGCTGGGTCGCCGACACGGTAGGTTTTCCAGGGAGGTTCACCCCGATGACAACTGCCCCTGTGCACCCGCGGACCGATCGCGAGCCGTCCGGCTCCCTCGACCGCTTCTTCGAGATCAGCAAGCGCGGCTCGACCCTCGGCGCCGAGATCCGCGGTGGTCTCGTCACGTTCGTGACGATGGCGTACATCGTCATCCTCAACCCGATCATCCTGTCGGGCAAGGAGGACGTCGCCGGCAACGCGCTCGACTTCGGCGCCGTGGGCGCCGTGACGGCGCTGACGGCCGGTGTGATGACCATCGTGTTCGGCCTGGTCACCCGCCTGCCGTTCGGTTTCGCCGCGGGACTCGGCATCAACGCGTTCCTGGCGTTCAGCGTGATCGGGCAGGTCACCTGGCCCGAGGCCATGGCGCTCGTCATGATCAACGGCGCGATCATCGTGCTGCTCGCCGCGACGGGCCTTCGGAAGATGATCTTCGACGCGGTGCCGTTCCAGCTGAAGATCGCGATCACCGTCGGCATCGGGCTCTTCATCGCCTTCATCGGGTTCGTGAACTCCGGGTTCGTCACCACGACCGGCAGCCCCTCCCCGCCGGTCGGGCTGGGTGTCGACGGCTCGATCGCCACGATCCCGAGCCTGTTGTTCGTCGTGACGCTGATCGTCACCGGCATCCTCGTCGCCCTCAAGGTCAAGGGCGGCATGCTCATCGGCCTGGTCTCCGGCACCGTCCTCGCCGTCGTCGTCGAGGCGATCTGGCATCTCGGCCCGAAGGTCGGCGCCGACGGCGAGGTCGTGAACCCCGGCGGCTGGGGCCTCACCGTTCCCGCGCTGCAGGGGTCGCCGGTCAGCCTGCCCGATCTCAGCCTCGTCGGCGCCGTGGACTTCGGCTTCGACCTCGGCCGGGTCGGCGTGGTGACGCTGGTGATGATCGTGTTCACGCTGCTGTTCACCAACTTCTTCGACGCGATGGGCACGATGACCGGCCTCGCCAAGGAGGCCGAGCTCGCCGACGCGAAGGGCGACTTCCCGCGCATCAAGTCGGCGCTGGTCGTCGAGGGCGTCGGCGCGATCGCCGGTGGAGCGACTTCGTCGTCGTCGAACACCGTGTTCATCGAGTCGGGCGCCGGGATCGGCGAGGGCGCCCGCACGGGTCTCGCCAACGTTGTCACCGGCGTGGTGTTCCTCGCCGCGATGTTCCTCACGCCGCTCACCTCGATCGTGCCGACCGAGATCGCCGCCGCGGCGCTGATCATCGTCGGCGCCATGATGATGGCGCAGATCCGGCACATCGACTTCGCCGACTTCCGCGTGCTGCTGCCGGTGTTCCTCACTGTGACCGTCATGCCGCTGACCTATTCGATCGCCAACGGCATCGGCGCGGGGTTCATCAGCTGGGTGATCATCCACGCGTGCTCCGGCCGCGCCAAGTCGGTCAGCCCGCTGCTGTGGGTGGTCGGCGCCGGCTTCCTGATCTTCTTCGCTCGCGGCCCGATCGAGGCGCTGCTCGGCGCCTGATCCCGGCACGACACGAGGGCGGATGCTGCACGGCATCCGCCCTCTTTCGTCACCCGGCCGCGGTGTACGCCGCGGCGAACTCCGGCGACGGCTCGATCGGCTCGATCACGTCGACGAGCACCCCACCGGGCGCCTCGATGATGAAGTGCCGCTGACCGAAGTCCTCGTCGCGCAG
>JAPSIX010000159.1 GCA_031178475.1 Microbacterium sp.
CCGGCATCCGGCACCCGGATGCGGCCGGTGACCGTGCCCAGATCGACATCCTGGTGGGCGCCCAGGTAGGCGTCGACCACGGCGGGATCGTCCATGACCTCCTCGGGCGGCCCTTCGGCGACCACGCGGCCCTCCGCCATCACGACCACCCAGTCGGCGATGTGACGCACCATGTGCATGTCGTGCTCGACGAAGAGCACTGTCAGTCCCTCGTCCTTGAGGTCGAGGATGTGCTCCAGCAGCGACTGCGTCAGGGCCGGGTTCACGCCCGCCATCGGCTCGTCGAGCATCACCAGAGTGGGGTCGCTCATCAGCGCCCGCGCCATCTCGAGCAGCTTGCGCTGCCCTCCCGACAGCGAGGCGGCGAAGTCGTTCTCCTTCGCGTCGAGCTTGAACCGGGCGAGCAGCCGGCGCGCCTTCTTCTCGATCTGCTCCTCCTCGCTGCGCCACAGGAACGGGAAAAGACTGGGCCAGAAGCGCTCTCCGCGCTGGCCGGGAGCGCCGAGCTTCATGTTCTCCAGCACCGTCAGCAGTGACAGCGCCTTGGTGAGCTGGAAGGTGCGCACCTGCCCCATCCGGGCGACCTTGAAGGAAGGTACGCCCGAGAGGTTTCTGCCGTCGAACGACCAGGTGCCGGTGTTCGGCTTGTCGAACCCGCAGAGCAGGTTGAACAGCGTCGTCTTTCCGGCGCCGTTCGGGCCGATCAACGCCGTGATCGCGCCACGCGGGATCTCCAGGTGATCGACGTCGACCGCGACTAGGCCGCCGAAGCGGCGCTGCACGCCGTCCGCGACGAGGATCGGGTCGACCTTCGCGACGCCGGGGGCGGCAGGTCCTTTCGCCAGGCCCGTCGTCTTGGTGCGGGGGACGACCTTCTCTGCCGGGCTCTCGGAGGGAGTCGAGTTCTCAGTGGACAAAGGTCAGCTCCCTCTTGTTCCCGAGGATGCCCTGCGGTCGGAAGATCACGATCAGCATCAGCACCACCCCGATCACGATGTAGCGCACCACGTCGGCCTGTTCGCTCGACATCGGCAGGTAACCCGCTCGCGCCATCGACGGCAGCAGGCTGCCGAGGAACGCGAAGACGATCCAGAACAACACCGCGCCGAGCGTCGGGCCGAGTACCGTCGCCGCGCCGCCGAGCAGCAGGATCGTCCACAGGAAGAACGTCAGCGAGGTCGAGTAGCTGCCGGGGATCACAGCCGACGGCAGCACGAAGACGATGCCGCCGAGGGCGCCGATGACACCGCCCACCACGAGCGCCTGCATCTTGTAGGCGAACACGTTCTTGCCGAGCGAGCGCACTGCGTCCTCGTCTTCGCGGATGCCCTTGAGTACGCGGCCCCACGGACTGCGCACAAGCGCCCAGACGAAGACGACCGCGATGACGAGCATGATGAGCCCGAACACGCGCACCCACAGCTGGTGCGCGTTGTAGGTCCACGGGCCGAAGCCGTAGGTGCCCGGCGGGAACGGGTTGATGTCGCGGAAGCCCTGGTGGTACCCGGACAGGCCACCGGCCGAGTTCGTCCAGTCCCTGAACAGCTCGGTGATGAACAGCAGGCGGACGACCTCTGCGGCGGCGATGGTCGCGATGGCCAGGTAATCCGCCCGCAGCCGCAGGGTCGGGATGCCGAGGACCAGCGCGAACACCGCGCCGCCCAGCAGTCCGATCAGCATGCCCATCCACCACGGCAGGCCGAAAGTGAGGATGGAGATCGCGTACCCGTAGCCGCCCACCGCCATGAACGCCGCCATGCCGAAGTTGAGCAGGCCGGTGTAGCCGAAATGCACGGCCAGACCCGTGGCCGCGAGCGCGTACGCCAGCGTGGTCGGGCTGAACAGGTACGCGAGCGTGTTGTCGAAGATGCTGCCGAAGTCCACAGTCAGCCCAGCCTTTCCTTGCGCCCGAGGAGGCCCTGCGGTCGCACGAGCAGGATCACGATCAGTGCGACCAGAGCGGTTGCGTATTTGAGGTCATCCGGCACGCCCAGAAGCGTCGACACCTCGACGGCGAGTCCGACGATGATCGACCCGATCAGAGCGCCGAACGCCGACCCGAGACCGCCCAGCGTGATCGCCGCGAACATCAGCAGCAGCATCTGCATACCCATGTCCCACTTCACGCCCGGACGGAAGTACGCCCAGAGGATGCCTGACAGCGCGGCCAGCGCCCCGGCGAGGATCCACACGATCCGCACGACGCGGTCGACGTCGATACCGGATGCCGCGGCCAGCTGCGGGTTGTCGGAGATGGCTCGGGTGGCCTTGCCCAGGCGGGTGCGGGTGAGGAAGTACGCCATGCCCACGATGGCGATCAGGCTCGAGCCCATGGCGATCAGGTCGATGTACGACAGCGAGATCGGCCCGAATCGCATCGGCGTGGGGCTGGATCCGGCCAGCTGGTGGGTGTGCCCGCCGATGACGTACTGCAGCCCGTAGCGCAGCGCCAGCGACAGGCCGATGCTGACGATCATGAGCTGCACGACACCGAGCCCCCGGTGCCGCAGCGGGCGCCAGATCCCGGCATCCATCGCCCAGCCGAGCATCGCCCCGGCGGCGACGGCGGCGATGATGCCCAGCCACAGCGGCAGCTGCCAGAAAGAACTGACCAGGAGCGTGACGACCCCGCCCCAGGTCACCATCTCGCCGTGTGCGAAGTTCGACAGGCGCGTGGTGCCGTAGATCAGGGCGGCGCCCATCGACGCCAGCGCGAGCAGCAGACCGAAGTTCAGGCCGCCGACGAGTCTCGACAGCAGCTGGTCGATGAACGAGACGGTGATCCGCTCGCCCTCACCGAGGAACAGGTTGAGGATCTTCGTGCCGGTGAGGCCGAACTCGACCTCGAACGAACCGGTCGTGCCGTCGATCGGCTGCGTGCCCTCGGGCAGAGTCGCCGGATCCACGATCACGCCCTCGGGCAGCGTCTCCTCGTCGACGATCAGCGTGTACGCCTCCTTCTCGGGCACGTACAGACGCCACTTGCCCTCGGCATCCGTCTCGGTCTCGGCCTCGAAGCCGTTGCCCTCGATCCTGAGCTCGACGCCCTCGATCGGCTCACCCTCGAAGGTGATGTTGCCGGCGAAGTAGTAGTCCGTGATCTCCTGGCCGTCCTCCGTCGTGTCGGCAAAGGCCGCTCCGGCCGGAAGGCACAGCACGATGAGCGCCGCCGCGAGCGCTGCGAGCAGCGCGATCAGCCCGCTTCGGGGACGCCGAAGCGCCGTTGATCTGAGTCCCACGCATCCTCCACATCGAGTGCCCCTCACCGGCCTCGGGCGGCGGCGCGGGGTGATGGACGTCGGACTGAGCGTAACCTGCCGCGATCCCGATCGCACTCAACCGTGGCCGGATCGGAATACCGGGAGTGTCACGGCGTTTAGAATCGGTGTACGACGGACCCACACCCGTCCCGGCCGCCGTCGTCCCGCGCACTCGTCACACGACCGCGCCTTGATGGCGCAGAGGAGCTTTCATGGAGCAGCACGACCCGTTCGGTTTCATCGGACTCACCTACGATGACGTGCTGCTGCTTCCTGGTCATACCGATGTCATCCCCAGCGACGCAGACACCTCCTCGCGGGTGACCAAGCGCATCTCGGTGGCCACGCCGCTGCTGTCGAGCGCGATGGACACCGTGACCGAGGCGCGCATGGCGATCGCCATGGCGCGGGAGGGCGGAATCGGCATCCTGCACCGCAACCTGTCGATCGCCGACCAGGCCACTCAGGTCGACCGCGTCAAGCGCAGCGAGTCGGGCATGATCACCGACCCGATCACCACGCGCCCCGACGCCACGGTCGAGGAGGTCGACGCGCTGTGCGCGAAGTACCGCATCTCGGGCCTGCCCGTCGTGGACGAGGACGACCGTCTGGTCGGCATCATCACCAACCGCGACATGCGGTTCGTGTCGGGCTTCGAGCGCCAGTCGACCCTCGTCAAGGACGTCATGACCCGCGAGAACCTCGTGACGGCGCCCGTGGGCGTCGCCGCGGGCGAGGTCATCGCCCTCTTCGCCAAGCACCGCGTCGAGAAGCTGCCCCTCATCGACGAGGACGGCCGGCTCGCCGGACTGATCACCATCAAGGACTTCGACAAGAGCGAGAAGTACCCGCTGGCCACCAAGGACGAGCACGGCCGGCTGCGCGTGGGCGCCGCCATCGGCTTCTTCGGCGACGCCTGGGAGCGCGCCGAGGCGCTGCGGGATGCCGGAGTGGACGCGCTCGTGGTCGACACCGCGAACGGGCAGTCGCAGGGCGTGATCGACCTGGTTCGCCGGCTGAAGGCCGACGAGTCGTTCGCGCACATCGACATCATCGGCGGCAACGTCGCCACCCGTGAGGGGGCGCAGGCGCTGGTGGATGCCGGTGTCGACGCGGTCAAGGTGGGGGTGGGCCCCGGCTCGATCTGCACCACCCGCGTGGTCGCCGGAGTCGGCGTGCCGCAGGTCACCGCCGTGTACGAGGCGTCGCTGGCAGCCCGCCCGGC
>JAPSIX010000160.1 GCA_031178475.1 Microbacterium sp.
TTGAAGATCTTGCCCAGGTAGCCGCGGCCGCCGTCGGGCAGCAGCACCACCATCACGGCATCGGCGGGCAGCTCGCGGGCGATCCGCAGGGCGCCTGCCACAGCCATGCCGCTGGATCCGCCGACGAGGATGCCCTCCTCGCGTGCAAGGCGTCGAGTCATCGCGAACGACTCGGCGTCGTCCACCGCGACGATCTGGTGCGGCACGGAGCGGTCGTACGCGCCCGGCCAGATGTCTTCGCCGACACCCTCGACGAGATAGGGACGGCCGGAGCCGCCGCTGTACACGCTGCCGACCGGGTCCACTCCGATGATCCGAACGGCGTCGCCCGACACCTCGCGCAGATACCGGCCAGTGCCGCTGATCGTGCCGCCGGTGCCGATGCCCGCGACGAAGTGCGTCACCGCGCCGTCGGTGTCGCGCCAGATCTCGGGCCCGGTGGTCTCGTAGTGGCTGCGCGGCCCGTTCGGGTTCTCGTACTGGTTCGGCTTGAACGCGCCGGGGATCTCTCGGGCGAGCCGGTCGCTGACGCTGTAATACGACTCGGGGCTGTCGGCGGGAACCGATGTCGCGGTGACGACGACCTCCGCGCCGTAGGCGCGCAGCACGTCGATCTTGTCCTGGCCCACCTTGTCGGGGACGACGAACACGCACCGGTAGCCACGCTGCTGTGCGAGAAGCGCCAGCCCCACACCGGTGTTCCCACTGGTCGGCTCGACGATCGTGCCGCCGGGTTTCAGCGCACCGGACGCCTCGGCCGCGTCGATGATCCGGCGCGCGATGCGGTCCTTGCTCGACCCGCCGGGGTTCAGGTACTCCAGCTTGACCAGCACCGTGCACGCGACGCCGTCGGTCACCCGGTTGAGCTTGACCAGGGGCGTGTCGCCGACGAGGTCGACGACGGATTCGGCGTAGCGCATGGAATCAGGCTAGACGCGCGGATGCCGGATGCGGCGTGTGTTTCGCATCCGGCATCCGCCCGTCAGATCCTTCGACCGGCCCAGGGGTCCAGGCTGGGCGTCAGCCCTTGGTGGACCCGGCGAGGAGCCCGCGAACGAAGTACCGCTGCAGCGCGAAGAACACGATCAGCGGCACGATGATCGACACGAAGGCGCCGGCGGTGAGCAGGTACCAGCCCTCTCCTCGGCCGGTGATCTCGGCGAGCACCTTCGTGATCGGCGCGACCGCCCCGTCGGCGAAGACGAGTGCCACGAGCAGATCGTTCCACACCCAGAGGAACTGGAAGATCGCCACCGAGGCGATCGCCGGCATCGTGAGCGGCAGCACCACGCGGAAGAAGATCTGTCCACGAGAAGCCCCGTCGACGCGTGCGGCCTCGATGATCTCGCCCGGGATCTCCGACATGAAGTTGTGCAGCAGGTAGATCGCCAGCGGCAACGCGAACATCGAGTGAGCGAACCACACCTGGGCGTACCCCTGTGATGCATCCAGCCCGAGCGTGACCGGCAGCCCGAACAGGTTGATCCCCCGCGAGAACGAGGTGAGCAGCGGCACCAGCGCCATCTGGATGGGCACGATCTGCAGCGCGAACACGAAGATGAACAGCGCGTTGCGACCCTTGAAGTCGATCCAGGCGAAGGCGTACGCCGCCATCGACGCGATCATCAGCGGGATGATCGTGGCGGGAATCGTGATCGCGATGGAATTGACGAACGACTGCAGGATCGTCAGCTGGGTGGTGCCGGACTGCAGCACTGCCGTGTAGTTCTCGAGGGTGAACTCCGGGTCGGCGAAGATCGTCCACCATCCCGAGCTGTCGATCGCCTCACGGGGTCGGAACGAGGAGATGAACAGTCCGAGGGTCGGCACCGTCCACAGGATCGCGATGACGATCGACGCCACCGAAGCCCATGGACGCGACAGCTTCTTGCGCGCCCGGCCCGCAGACGCCTCGAAGCGTCCGCCTGTCGTGATCGCGCGGGTGTTCGCGGGGGTCTCTGTCTGCACGGTGTCGCTCATCGGATCTCCCGCTGCTTCTTGATCTGGCGCGCGTTGTAGATGACGATCGGCAGCACCAGGATGAACAGGATGACCGACAGCGCCGCACTGCGCCCGGCCTCGAACTTCGTGAACTGCGTGTACATCTCGTTCGCGAGCACGGATGTGCCGTAGTTGCCTCCGGTCATCGTGCGGACGATGTCGAAGACCTTCAGCGAGGCGATCGAGATCGTCGTCAGCACCACGATGAGTGCGGGCCGGATGCTGGGGACCGTCACCGACCAGAACCGCTGCCAGGGGTTGGCGCCGTCGAGTTCAGCGGCTTCGAGAAGCTCGGCGGGCACCCCCTTGATGGATGCCGAGAGCACCACCATCGCGAATCCGGTCTGCACCCAGATCAGCACCACGATCAGGGCGAGGTTGTTCCACGGGCCGTCGAGCAGGAACTGCTGCGGGCGGCCGCCCAGCCAGACGAGGATCTGGTTGAGCAGACCGATCTGCTCGAACTGAGGCCCGCGGTACTCGTACATGAACCGCCAGATGATGCTCGCACCCACGAACGAGATGGCCATCGGCATGAAGACGAGCACCTTGTAGATCTTCTCGCCGCGTGTGCGATCGATGAAGACGGCGTAGGCGAGGCCCACCAGGGTGGATACGGTCGGCACCACGAGCACCCACACGATCGTGTTCACCACGGAGGTGATGCCGTCGGACTGCGTGAAGATCCAGGTGTAGTTGGCGAAGCCGACGAAAGAGCTGCCTCGAGAGTTGAAGAACGAGGCGTACACCGTCTGGAGCGACGGCAGGATCAGGCCGACGAGGAGCAGCAACATGGCCGGCGCCATGAAGGCGGCGAGCTGGATCAGGTATCCCGCGCCGTCGCGGGATCGGTAGTCGAGCAGGAAGAACACGGCGCCGACGACGGCTGCCGCTCCCATAGCCCAGTAGTAGGAGTTGAAGAACCACATCACGGCGAGCGGGATGAGGACACACATCGCCAGCCGAATGCCGGTGTACAGCGGTCCTCGTCGCGGAGCGATCTCGACGAGAAGCAGGATGAGGGCGACCACCACCGCGAAGGCGATGACGACGAGGACGGCCTGGAGGACCGGCGGGAAATCCCCGATCCAGTTGAAAAAGTCAGTTGCGGTCACAGATTCCCCTTCATGACGCGGAGCAGATCAGCCGTTCGCGCGTCGGCGCGCGAGCTGGAGGAGAAGGAGGGCCGCCCCGGCGGGGCGGCCCTCCTCATCGATCACTCAGCAGGCCATCCTGTCTCGATCTGCTTGAGCACCTCGTCCGTGGAGGTGCCGTTGACCCATGCGACCATGCCCTTCCAGAAGGTGCCGGCGCCGACGGCACCGGGCATCAGGTCACTGGCATCGAACCGGAACGTCGTCTCCGGGTCCTGCAGGATCTTGATCGTCTCCTGCAGGATCGGGTCCTGTGCGCTCTCGGGGTCGAGGCCGTTGTTCGCGGAGGTGACGCCGCCCAGGCTCACCCGGCTGTTCGCCCATTCCGGGCTGGAGAGGTAAGCCAGCACCTCCTGGGTGGCCTCATTGTCGTTGAACGCGCCGACGATCTCGCCGCCGCCCGTGACGGTGGTCTCGCCCTCCTCCGCGCCGGGCAGAACGAACGCCCACACATCGCCGTCCTCGGAGATGTCGGTGCCCTCCGGGAAGAATCCTGAGAGGAACGAGGCCTGGTGAGTCAGCGCGCACTCGCCGGCGGCGACCTTGGGTGCCACATCGCCGAACGCGGTCGAGTTGATCGAGCGGACGTCACCGAATCCGGCGTTCACGTAGTCCGGGTTCAGCAGAAGCTCGCCGACGGCGTCGAAGGCCTGCTTGATCTGCGGGTCGGTGAACGGAACCTCGCCGGCCGCCCACTGGTCATACACCTCGGTGCCCGCCTGACGCAGGACGTAGTCCTCGATCCAGTCCGTTCCCGGCCATCCCGTGGCGACGCCCGACTCGAATCCGGCGCACCAGGGCGGGGATCCCGTCTCGGACTGGATGGTCGCCGTCAGCGTGTTGAGTTCCTCCAGCGTCTGCGGGACCTCGACGCCCCACTCGGCGAACTTCGCCGGGGAGTACCAGATCCAGCCCTTGACGCTCGCCATCAGCGGCGCACCGTAGAAGGTGTCGTCGACCGTGCCGTAGTTCACCCAGTCTTCGGTCCAGTACTCGTTGGCATTCTCCGCTACCTGCTCGGGTGCGGGAACGAGGTAGTCGCGACGGGCGAAGTCCGCGAACAGCCCGGGCTGCGGGAAGATGGCGATGTCCGGCGGGTTGCCGCCCTGCGCGCGGGTGCCGAGCTGCGCCTCGAAGTCCTGGCTGCCCTCGTACTTGATGTCGATGCCGCTTTCCTCTTCGAAGTCAGCCCACGACTCCTGGAGGAGTTCCGCCTCGCCTTCGACGATCGTGCCGTAGATGGTCACGGTGGCGTCATCGCCTCCGCCGCCACCCCCTCCGTTCTCCGGTGCCCCGGGGGCCCCACATCCTGCGA
>JAPSIX010000161.1 GCA_031178475.1 Microbacterium sp.
GCACCGCGCAGCCGCGCCGTGCGGAACCGGTTCACGAACAGCTCGGCGCTCGAGGTGAGCCGCGTCTCGCGGAACCCCTCGATCCCGGGCATCAGCGCCTGCCACGCCTGCAGAGACGCGTTCGCGGTCACCTCGCCCAGTGCGAGCTGGCGGCGGCGAAGCAACCGCTGCACGCCGAACACGATGACTCCGAAGGTGAGCGCAGCCGACAGGGTGGCAAGCGGCGAGCTCAAGGTGAGCACGACGATGATCGCGGTGACCGTCACGATATCGGTGGTCATGCTCACCGTCGCCAGCAGCACGCTGGACGCCTGATTGGTCGCATCGTTGATGTTGCGATAGATCTCGCTCGCGCTGCGCTTGCGGTGCGAACCGTAGGGCGCCAGCACATAGCGGCGCATGAGTTCGGCCGCGGCCAACGCAGACACCCGGGTCGTGCGCCCCAGGAGCCACCACCGGAACGCGAGGGCACCGACGCTCTTCACGAGGAACGTGAGCATGACCAGGGCGGCGACCACCGGCAGCACGGTGGCGACCTCGCGTGCGCCGGCCAGCTCGGCGATCCACTCCAAGAACGACCCTTGCACCCCGCCGCCGGTGATGAGTTGCATCAGCGGCAGCATCGCGAGCACTCCGAGCATGTCGAGCCCGGCGAGGAGAAGCGACACGAGCACCGTCGCGGCGACCCACCGACTGGGGGCGCTCCCGGTCGTTTCGAGCAGGCGGTGCAGCTCCGCGACTCGACCGGTTCTCTCCCTCGACATCGGCCCCTCCCCCCAGAGCACACCCGGGTCTATCGCTCGGGGTGGTCATACGCTAGCATTGGCCGAGTCGCACCTGTTCTGTAGTGCTCTGTGGGAGAGCCGAGCTGGTGAATCGACATGAACTTTGGGGGTTCATCATGGTCGACCTCGACCGCACTCAGACTCAGGGCATCAGTCGTCGCACGGTCACCAAAGCCATGGCCTGGGCGGTGCCGGCCGTGGCCGTCGCTGCCACGGTTCCGGTGACCGCGGCATCCGAGCTCATCACCATCACCCAACCGGGTCCGGCCTGCAAGCTCCCCGGTAACTCGTGTCAGCAGCAGGGCTGGTCGAAGGGCTACCTGCAGCCACTGCAGATCTGCAACGGCGACGACTCCGCGACCATCACGGTCACCATCACCACCCCGGCCTTCCTCACCATCAACGGCGAGGTCAAGGAGTTCACTCCGGTGCCGTCGGCGTTCGTGATCGGGCCCGACCAGTGCCAGCGGGTCATCCTCAACCTGAACCTCCAGGACAACAGCGAGCAGTCGAACATCAGCGGCACGCTGCACTGGACCTGGGCCTCCGACGAGAACCCGCAGCGGACGGGCTCCGGCACGACCCAGATCTCCACCACGGCGACGCCGCCCTGCAAGGACTGCACCGTCTGATCCGCGTACGCGGCAGCGATTCTCAGGATCCGCTGTCCTCGGCGGTGATCAGTGCGTGCAGCACACCGCGCATCTGGTCGACGCGCATCCGCCAGTCCGGAACGTCTGTCCTGCGGTCGGCCGGCGCTGCGCGGAGCACCTCGAGGATCGCGGCACCGAACGCGTCGCCGTCGGCGATTCGGATGCGCGAGTCTGCGGCATCCCGGAATCCGGCCACAGCCGTCGAGACCACCGGCTTTCCCACAGCCTGGTACTCGTAGAGCTTGAGCGGGTCGAGGCTGTCGGTGAACGCCGAAACCACGTGCGGCACCATCAGCACGTCGGCATGCTGCAGGTAAGCCGGAACAGCGTCATGCGGTCTACCGCCCAGCAGCAGCGCACCGGCAGCTCGGAGGGCATCGGAGTCCTGCTCTGCCAGGCGGTCCGGGCCGACGAGGACCAGCCGGGCCCGCGAACTCAGCGTCTGCGCAGTGCGGGCGCACAGGTCGACGTCCAGTCGGTCACGGTGCAGCGTTCCGAGATAGAGCACCACCGGGCCGTCAGGCAGGTCAACGGGGCGCGACAGGGGCGTGGTGTAGCGATCGACGTCGACTGCGTTCGGCACGAGCGTGATGTCGGGTCGCTGTTCCTTCTTGCGTCGGACCAGCTCGGGCGAGCACGCCACGACCGCGCGGGCGTTCCGCAGCAGCCACTCCTCAGCGGATGCAAGGCGTGCGCGCTCGGCAACAGGCCGGTCGGCGGCCAGCCAGTCGTCGGTGATGTCGTACAGTGCGGGCCAATCGGTGAGCCGCGCGACGGCGACCGCACCCGGGTCGTTGATCCAGAGAATCGGGTCCTGCATGGCCAGACCCCGTGCGGCCCGGAGGACCGAGTGCGCCAGACGCTCGTCGGCGCGGCGATCAACGCGGCGGGGCAGCGCCTTCACGGGCGCGTATGTCCACAGCCGCTCGCTCTCCCAACGAGGCGGATGCCCGAACTCCGGGAGATTCCCCGAGCGCAGCGCGTGCAACGGATCGTCGGGGGGTTCGACGAAGAGTACGTGCAGCCACGAGTCCGCCTCGAGCAGCCCGGAAATGAGGTACTGGTTGCGGCGCCACACGTCGTCCCAGCGCTCCAGTGACATCACGATCAGATCTGCCATCGCGCCGCCACCTCTCGGTACACCGATTCGGTCGCCGCCGCCTGCGCCTCGACGGTGAAGGCCTTTCGCTGCCGGCGCTGCAACTGCAGTCCGAGCCGGCTGCGTTCGGCCGGGTCGCTCGCGAGCCTGCGCAGCCGGGCCGCCGCCTGACCCTCGTCGTCCGGCGGGAACAGCATCACCGGGTCGGCGCCGTCCAGCAGATCCATGTGCCCTGCGGCTGCGGCGGCGACCACCGGAACCGCCCGCGACATCGCCTCGAGCACCGTCAGCCCGAGGCCTTCTCGAGGGCAGGTGGCGAGAAGCACCGCCGACGAGGCGAGGAGCTCGCCCACGTCGGCTCGGAACCCGAGCAGTTCCACGGCGTCCACCACCCCGAGGTCGTGCCGCAGCGCGTTCAGCCGGCTTCGCTCGGGCCCGTCTCCCGCGATGAGCAGCCGCCACCCCTCCTGTGCCAGGCCGGATGCCGCGAAGGCACGCACCCCGAGCCAGGAGTGCTTCTCGGGCTGCAGGCGCTGTGCCATGAGGATCGTGCGGCTCTCGCCGGGCCAGCCAGCCGGGGCGTGCTCGACCCCGGTGTGGACGACGACGCTGGCGTGCCCAATCTCGCGTGCGACGGCTCGGCTGATCGAGATCTCCGCGGCCACGCGCGCCCGCAACAGCGAATCGATCGCAACGGGGCCGACTCGCCCTCGCCGCTGCGCGAAATGCCGCGTCGAGACGACAGGGATGCGAGTGCGGATGCCGGAGAGTACGCCGGCGACATCCGCAGCGGTCATGTGGGTGTTCACGACATCGGCGTCGGCGTGGCGGCCCAGCATCCGCACGGCCCGACCGACCCGCTCGGCCGGCGACCAGCGCACTCCGGCGGAGCGCAGGCGAGGCTCCATCTGCGCGGGCGAACCGCCGAGCACCGTGACGACATGCCCCAGGCGAGCCTGCGCCACGGCGAGACGCTGAACGTAGCGTTCCACCCCGGCGTAGTTGTCTGAGCAGACGAGGTGCACGATGCGCATCACGGCCCCCGGAACCGGGCTTCGACGTGTACCGGTCCGAGCCGGTAGATGGCCTCGCGGCGGCGGGCCGCGAGCCGTCGGTCACCGCCCTGCAGCACGGCGCGTGCGGCAGCGCCGGCCCACCCGGCGATGCGGGCCACCGTCCATCCACCCGGGCCGAAGTGCTTCCGGAAATACCGTTCCTGGGAGGCGTAGAAGTGCGCCTCACGGCGGCGCGGGTCGGAACTCGTGCCGCCCGCTGCGTGCACGGCGGTGACGGACGCGACAGCCGCGTGGCGCCAGCCCATCAGGTGGGCGCGGTACGCCCAGTCGGTCTCTTCGGCGTAGAGGAAGAACCGCTCGTCGAAGCCGCCGACGTGTTCGATCGCCTCGGCGCGCAGCAGCAGCACCGACCCGATCACGAAGCGCGCGCCGCCCGTGAGGCGGTTCAGCCCAAGTGCGTCGAGCAGCGCGCGGTGCGGCGCGGGAAAGGGCCACTCCACCCGCGCGACACGGCCCTCGGCGTCGGCCTGCAGAGGCCCGACGCTGGCCAGGCGCGGGTCGGCACGCAGAGCGCGCTGGAGGGCGACGACGCCGTCGGCGTCGATCTCGGCATCGGGGTTAAGTAACAGCACGTCGGCACCCGGCCGCAGCTGGTCGCAGAGGACGCGGTTGACGGCGGCGCCGAAGCCGAGATTCGCCCCGGGGTCGACGTAGCGGATGCCGAGTTCGCGGCAGAGTTCGGCGATCTCGGTCAGCGAGGAGTTGTCGATCACGGTCACCGGCATATCGCGCACCGGTTCCAGCGCCCGGCGCAGCATCGGTACGGCGCCGTACGCGACGACGATGACCTCGACGGAATCCTCGGTCGCTGAGCTCCCCCCAGCTTGGGTCGCTGAGCT
>JAPSIX010000162.1 GCA_031178475.1 Microbacterium sp.
CGGTCGATCGACCAACGGGAGCACTCCCGAACCCAACATGATGCGACGGACCCTTCGTCGCTGGAGGATGACATGGCTGACAAGTCCATCACCAAGACCGAGCTCGTCGCGAGCATCGCTTCCGCCACCGGCGAGAGCCAGGCCACCGTCTCGCGCGTTCTCGACTCGCTGTTCGGCACCGTCTCCGACGCCGTGGCCAAGGGCAGCAAGGTCTCGATCCCGGGCTGGATCTCGTTCGAGCAGGTCGAGACCGCCGCTCGCACCGGCCGCAACCCGCAGACCGGCGCCGAGATCAAGATCCCGGCCGGCAAGCGCGTCAAGGTGACCGCCGGTTCCAAGCTGAAGGCCGCCGTCAAGTAAGACAGCGTTCGAAGGCCGTCCCCGTCTCGGGGGCGGCCTTCGTGCGTTCCCGGGCGGCTCCGCGCCGGCGAGCGTGCGCGCGCGGACGCCTAGGCTGGAACGGTGACCTCCTACCGTCTGGCCGGCATCGCCGTGCTCGTCGTGAGCGCGACGGCGGCCGCACTCGCGGCGCTCGCGTTCGGCGGGGGAGCGGAGCCTCCCAGGCTGCTCGACCCCGGCCCGATCGTCATGTTTGGACTGCCGCTGGTCAAACTGCTCGCCAACCTCGGCGCAGCCGCCATGCTCGGCTCCCTCGTGCTTGCACTGTTCGGCCTGCGCAGCGGCACCCGGCCGTTCGACATCGCTGTCGACACGGCATCGGTCGGCGCCGCGATCTTCACCGTCGGCTCGGGTACCACCGCGTTCCTCAGCTTCATGGCGGCGTTCAATCCGAAGCTCAGTGCCGACCGCGGATTCGGAGAGCAGTTCGGTCGGTTCCTGCTCGAACTCCCCCTCGGCCAAGCCTGGCTGATCACGACCCTGATGGGAGCGGTCACCACGATCCTCGCGTTCGGCTGGCGCAGCTGGACTGGCACCCTGGTCACGGCGGTCCTCGCTGCGGCATCCTTCGTCCCCATGGCGACCCAGGGCCACTCCGGCGATCTCGCCGGCCACACCGTCGCCGTCAACGCCATCCTGCTGCACACCATCGCCGCCGCCGTATGGCTCGGCGGCATCATGCTGCTCATCCTGCTGCGCCCCGCGAACCCGCGGAAGACGAAGGTCGACCTTCCGCTGCTCGTCTCGCGCTACTCGTCGCTCGCCCTAGCCGCCTTCGTCGTCGTCGCGGTGTCCGGCATCGCCCGCACCGTGGTCGCCCTCGGCGACTGGGGCGAGCTGCTCGACCCCTACGGCCTGATCGTGCTCGCCAAGGCGGCCGCACTCCTCGGGCTGGGGCTGTTCGGCGCCTGGTACCGCCGCCGTCTCATCCCGCAGCTGGCTGGACCGCGCGCGAGCAGGTCGTTCTGGGGGCTGATCCTCGGCGAGCTCGCCCTCATGGGCGTGGCATCCGGCGCCGCCGCGGCCCTGGCCCGCACTCCTCCGCCCGTCGGCGAGCAGGCACCTGCTGTGCAGACCCCCGCCGAGCGGCTGACCCGCTCGCCCCTGCCGCCGGAGATGACGCTCGACCGGTGGTTCACCTCGTACGACCTCGACATCCTGTGGCTCGTCGTGGTCGGGTTCGGGCTGTTCCTGTATCTCGCGGGGGTACACCGGCTGAGCCTGCGCGGCGACCGCTGGCCGGTGCACCGCACCGTGTTCTGGGTGCTCGGCATGCTGATGCTGCTCTGGGTCACCTGCGGACCGATCAACGCGTACCAGGAGTACCTGTTCAGTGTGCACATGCTCGGGCACATGATGCTCGGCATGGCGATCCCCCTGCTGCTCGTCGCCGGCGCGCCGATCACCCTCGCCCTGCGTGCGGTGCACAAGCGCGAGGACGGCACTCGCGGCGGCCGGGAGTGGATCATGTGGGCCGTGCACTCGCCGTACGCACGGGTCATCACGCATCCGTTCGTCGCCGCGGCCATCTTCATCGTGTCGCTGTGGGCGTTCTACTTCACCGACCTGGTGCGCTGGGCGATGTACGACCATCTCGGTCACGAGTGGATGATCATCCACTTCCTGCTCTCCGGGTACCTGTTCGTGATGAGCCTCATCGGCGCCGACCCGGTGCCGTACCGCCTGCCGCACGCCGGCCGGCTGATCACCCTCATCGCCGTGATGGCGCTGCACGCTTTCTTCGGGATCGCCCTGATGATGCAGGAGGGCCTGATGGTCGCCGAATGGTTCGGCTCCATGGGCCGCACCTGGGGGCCGACGCCGATGGAGGACCAGTACATCGGCGGCGGCATCGCGTGGTCGGTCGGCGAGATCCCCACCCTCATCCTCGCGATCACCGTCGCGATCCAGTGGTCGAGATCGGATGCCAGGCTGCAGCGCCGCCGCGACCGGCACGCCGACCGCACCGGCGACGCCGAGCTGGAGGAGTACAACGAGCGACTCGCCGACCTCGCTGAGCGGGACCGACGGCGCGCCCAGCGTGAGGCGGGCAGCCGACAGGTCTGACGCCCCCCGCTATTGCGGGTCGATGTCGGGCGAACCCACCCGGATCGATGCCGAGCCGTCGGACAGGATCGTGATCGTGCCGTCGATCTGGAAGGGGATGTCCTCCGAGACCGTCTGCACGGATCCGTCGAACAGCGACATGATCTCGACGTCGAGGTGCGCGACCGCGTCTGTCGGGGGGATGGCCCAGTGCGCGCCGTCCGGCACCACCGTCACCCGGGGATGCCGGGCGATTGACCACTTGGGCAGCGACTCGTCGGCGAGTCGGTTCTGCACCTCGAGCCCGAACGGGCACGCCGTCGGCTGCAGCACCTGCTGGCCGGCGCACTGGTTGAGGAACTCCTCGACCCGCTCCTGCACCACCTGCGTGAACTGCTCGGTGGGCATCGCCTGCACGTTCACGGGCGTGCGCGCGAGAGGGGTGTCGGCGAGCACGCTCACGCCCGACGTGGCGGCGATGGGAGTGTCCACCGAGATCGAGTACACGCCCGGTGTGAACACGAGCAGGTGAAGCGGATCGAGCGGTCGTGCATCGACACCGTCGGGGGAGACCTGGCGCCGGTCGATCCCGAACCCGTTCACCGCGAACTGATCGGCTCCGCGAACGGTCAGCTCGACCTCGGCGAGCGGGCTGCGTGCGAAGCGCCAGTTCGGGGTCACGCCCACCCAGCCGTCCTGTACGACCGCGAACTCGCTCTTGCCGCGGAACGAGCGGGCGGAGTACTCGACCGCCACCGTGAAGGTGCCGTCCTTGTTCGTCTCGGACGTCACCTCGACGTCAGTCAGGGGAGCGAGGGCGGCCGAGCGCAGCAGCGCCTCGGATGCCAGGGGGTCGATGCCCGCGTCGTCGAGCAGCGAACGATCGACGGACACCCCCGGCACGCGCAGCGCGTCGGCTGCGCGTCCGGCGGCGAGCAGATCGATGTAGCGCTCGACGAACGCGGAAGGGCTGTAGAACTGCTGATACAGCGAGATGCCGCCCGCCCCGATGGCGGCGACGAGAAGCACGCCCACGACGCCGAGGATGGTGAGATCGACGCCGAGGCGCGCGCGTCGGCGCCGGCTCGTCCACCCCTGAGTCATGGCGCCAGTCTAGGGATCGGCCCTGGGACGACGCCGAGCGGCGGGCGCTGTCGCGGCCCGCGGAGAATTAGCATGGGGTGCGTGTCCGCGCCTCCCCTCTCCGACGAACAGCACGAGCTGTTCCACCTCATCGAGGACACCGATGAGCACGTCTTCATCACCGGGCGGGCTGGCACGGGCAAGTCGACCCTGCTGCAGTATTTCGCGGCGAACACGAAGAAGCAGATCGCGATCTGCGCGCCGACCGGCGTCGCCGCGCTCAACGTCGAAGGGCAGACGATCCACTCGCTGTTCCGTCTGCCGATCGGCCTGATCGCCGAGAGCGAGATCGAGCAGTCGGATGCCACCCGGCGCATCCTCACCGCGATCGAGACGCTCGTCATCGACGAGATATCGATGGTCAACGCCGATCTGATGGATGCCATCGACCGCTCCCTGCGGCAGGCGCGCGGCCGCCGTGGCGAGCCGTTCGGTGGCGTGCAGGTGGTGATGTTCGGTGACCCGTATCAGCTGGCACCCGTCCCCCCGCGCGGCGACGAGCTGCGCTACATCCAGGATCATTACCGGTCGTTCTGGTTCTTCGATGCGAAGGTGTGGACCGGCCCTTCGACAAGCTCAGGGACCCAGGAGGGAGACGGCCTGTTCGCGCTCGACACCCGCGCGAAGCTGCACGTGCGCGAGCTCGTGCACATCCACCGGCAGTCCGACGACGGCTTCAAGGCGATGCTGAACGCGGTGCGCTACGGCCGGGTGACCGCCGAGATCGCCGGCATCCTCAATGCCCAAGGAGCCCGCACCCCGCCCGAGCCTGAGCCGGGTGAGACGCCGATCATCACGCTGGCCACCCGCAACGACATCGTCACCGCGATCAACCGGC
>JAPSIX010000024.1 GCA_031178475.1 Microbacterium sp.
GGTCTTCTTCGGCGAGTACGTCCCGAGCGCGCGCTTCCGTGCCGCCGAGTCCCTGCTGCACGCGTCGGACGCGCTCCTCGTGGCGGGTACGTCGCTGGCGGTGAACTCCGGGGTGCGGATCATTGAGAGGGCGCGCCGCCGCGGCATCCCTCTGGTCATCGTGAACCACGAGCCGACCCGAGCGGACGCCTGGGCGGATGCCGTCATCGCCGGCGGCACCACGCCCGTGCTGTCGAAGCTCGCACGTCTGCTCGGCGGCGGGCCTCTCAGGAGCCTCACGTAGTCTCGAGGGGTGACCCTTCTCACTCTCGTCCGCCACGGCCAGACCGACTGGAACCTCGCTCGGCGCATCCAGGGCTCGACCGACATCCCGCTGAACGACACCGGCCGTGCCGACGCGCATGCGGCCGCCGCGGCGCTCGCCGATCTGCGACCGGACGCGATCTACGCCAGTCCGCTGGTGCGCGCGAAGGAGACCGCGCAGATCATCGCCGGCGAGCTCAGCCTCGCTGAGCCGGGGGTGACCCGCGGCCTGCGGGAGCGCGAGTTCGGCGACGGCGAGGGGATGCTGGTCGCCGACTACCTCACACAGTACGGCGACTGGCACGCCGAGGTGCCCGGCGCGGAGACGATGGCGCAGGTGCGTGACCGGGCCCTGGACTCGCTGGAGAGGATCGTGCGCGCGTCACGTCGCCGTTCCGCTCCCCGGGCCGAGTCCTTGGTCGTGGTCAGCCACGGCGGCGTGATCCGGGCGCTGCTCCAGCATGTGTCGGGCGGAACCCTGCCCCGCGAGGGGGACGTGCTCCGCAACGGGTCGGTGCACCGCTTCGTCGCCGAGCGCGGCACGCTGCGCCTGCTCGACGAGGTGCCGGTGCAGGTCGTCGCCGCGGCGGCGTCCGCAGATCTCGCCGCGCCCGAGGTCGCTCAGCCCGTCGCGCGCTGAGATCGCACCCCGGCCAGTACCGACCTGGCGTGACGCAGCACCGGCTCATCGATCATGCGGCCCCGGAAGCGGAACACGCCGCGCTCTCCTTCCGCGGCGGCGAGCACGTCGCGCGCCCACGCCAGCGTCTCCTCATCAGGCCGGTAGGCGGAGCGGATGATGGGCACCTGACGCGGGTGGATGCAGGCGGTCGCACAGAATCCGGATGCCACGGCATCCGCCGCCTCGGCCGCCAGCCCGTCCTCGTCGTCGATGTCGAGATGGACCGCGTCGATGGCGGATTTCCCATGCGCGCCAGCGGCGAGCAGCACCTGCGCGCGGGCGATGCGCGCGACGTCGCGGTAGCGCCCGTCCGGGAAGCGACTGGCGGTGCCGCCGAGGGACGCGAGCAGGTCCTCCGCACCCCACATCAGCGCGGCCACTCGAGGGTGGGCGGCGATGGCGCCGGCGGCGTGCACGCCCCGCGCGGTCTCGCACAGCGCGAGCACCCGGTAATCGTCGGCGAACACGTCGAGCGCCGACGGGTCTTCCGTCTTCGCCACCATCACCGTGCGGAACCGGGTGCGCGCGACGGCAACGAGGTCGGCGTCGAAATCCGCAGACCCGGCCGGGTTCACCCGGACGATCACGCGCTCAGGATCGAGTTGCGCCGCGACGATGTTCTCGCGTGCGCTCGCCTTCGCGTCGGGTAGCACGGCGTCCTCCAGGTCGAGGATGACGGCATCCGCCTTCGCCAGCGCGCCTTCGAAGCGCTCCGGCCGGTCGGCCGGGCAGAAGAGCAGCGCGGGCCCGAGATCGAAGTCCATCTACTCCCCCTCCGGCAGGCAGTGCACGAGTACCGTGCGCGTCGCGGTGGCGACGACCGTGCCGTCCTGGTTGCGGCCGGTGTGCGCGATCGTGCAGATCCCCTGGCCCGGCCGCGAGGACGAAAGTCGCTTCCCCGTGATCACGCTCTCGGTGTACAGCGTGTCGCCGGCGAACAGCGGATGCGGGAACGCGATGTCACCGAGGCCGAGCTGGGCGACCAGCGTGCCCTGGGTCAGCTGCGCCACCGACGCCCCCACCATCGTCGACAGCGTCCACATCGAGTTCATCAGGCGCTGCCCGAACGGCTCCTGCGACGCGGCGAACGCGGCGTCGAGGTGCAGCGACTGCGTGTTCATGGTGAGCGTCGTGAACAGCACGTTGTCGGCCTCGGTCGCGGTGCGGCCCGGCCGGTGCAGGTAGCGGGCGCCGACCTGGAACTCCTCGTAATACAGGCCGCGTTGCACGATGTCGGTCATACCGCTCACCCCACCAGACCGAGTGCGCGGGCGATCACGAGCAGCTGCACCTCGGTGGTCCCCTCGCCGATCTCGAGGATCTTCGAGTCGCGGTAGTGACGCGCCACCGGGTACTCGTTCATGAACCCGTTGCCACCGAAGATCTGCGTGGCGTCGCGCGCATTATCCATCGCCGCCTCGCCCGAGACCAGTTTCGCGATCGCGGCCGCCTCAGCGAACGGCTTGCCGGCGTCGCGCAGCCGGGCGGCATGGTGCCAGGCCAGACGTGCGGTGTGCACCCGCGCCCGCATCCGGGCGAGCGTGAACTGCGCGTTCTGCCGAGTGCTCAGCGCTGAGCCGAACACCGTGCGCTTCTTGGCGTAGTCGACCGCCGCCTCCAGGCATCCCTCCGCGGCTCCCGTAGCGAGGGCGGCGATCGCGATGCGGCCCTCGTCGAGGATGCTGAGGAAGTTGCGGAACCCCTGCCCGCGCTCCCCCAGCAGGTTCTCGGCCGGCACCCGCACGCCCTGCAGCGTGAGCGGATGCGTGTCGGAGGCGTTCCAGCCGACCTTGTCGTAGGCGGGCTCGACGGTGAAACCGGGTGTGCCGTTGGGCACGATGATCGTGGAGATCTCCTTGCGGCCATCCTGCTGGCCAGTCACGGCGGTCACGGTGACGAAGCGGGTGATGGCGGTGCCGGAGTTGGTGATGAACTGCTTCGTGCCGTCGATCATCCATTCGTCGCCATCCAGCCGTGCCGTGGTGTGCGTCGCTCCGGCGTCGCTGCCGGCCTCCGGCTCGGTGAGCCCGAACCCGGCGAGAGCCTGACCGGCGAGCAGCGACGGCAGGTACTCGGCCTTCTGCTCGTCGGTGCCGAATCGGTACACGGGCATCGCGCCGAGGCTGACCCCGGCTTCGAGGGTGATCGCGATGGACTGGTCGACGCGGCCGAGCGCCTCGATGGCGATACCGAGGGCGAGATAGTCGCCGCCCTGTCCGCCGTACTCCTCGGGGAACGGCAGGCCGAACAGGCCGAGCTCACCCATCTGCCGCACCACGTCGAGGTTCAGCGTGTGGGTGCGGTCGGCCTCGTAGGCCTGCGGAGCGACGACCTGCTCGGCGAAGTCGCGCACCATGGCGGCCAGTTCGCGCTGGTCGTCGTCGAGATCCTCGGTCATCGCTTCTCCTCCTCATCGACGCGGGCGACCGGCTGGTCGCGCCGCACCTGGTCGCCGACGGCGACCAGGAGGTGCACCGTGCCGTCGTGCGGCGCGAGCACCGGATGCTCCATCTTCATGGCCTCGATCGAGACCAGCGGGTCGCCGGCGCGGACCGTCGCCCCGTCGAGCACATGCACGGCCACCACGCTGCCGGGCATGGGAGCGCGCGCCTCGGGCGAGCGAGGACCCGCCTCCGGCAGCCGCTCTCCGAACCTGCGCTCCATGCGTTCGCGCCGTGTCAGGGGCCGCAGCCGCACCGTCAGGCCGTCCTCCGCGACCCAGACGCCGCCATCCGCATCGACAGCCGTGTGCACCGGGCCCTCCAGCGGCTCCGTTTCCGCCGGCACCTCGACGACCTCGTCATCGTCGGTGAGGAAGGCGGCCGCACCGGCAGGCTCCGCACCGCCGAGGCGCCATCCGCGAAGCGCGTGCCAGAGCGGACCGGCACCCGTCCCGATGGCAGGGCGGGAGAGAGCGGATGCCGCAGCACGCAGCATCCGCTCACTCGGCGTGCTCGCAGCGAACGGCAGCAGCGTCTCGATCAGCCCGGTGTCGAGATCGCCGGCGCGAACCCGGTCGTCCTGGCAGAGCGCCCGCAGGAACGCGATGTTGGTCTCGACACCCAGCACCACGGTGCGGGCGAGGGCGGCGTCCAGGCGCTGCAGCGCGGTCTGTCGGTCGGGTCCGTGCGCGACGACCTTGGCGATCATCGGATCGTAGAACCCGGTGACCTCGGAGCCCGTCTCGATCGCCGCGTCGACGCGTACGCCCGCGGGCGGGTCGAACAGCAGCACAGTGCCGGTCTGCGGCAGGAACCCGCGCTCGGGCGACTCGGCGTACACCCGCGCCTCGACGGCGTGGCCGCGGATCTCCGGCAGATCCGGCAGCGTGCCGCCTGTGGCGACGAGGAGCTGCAGTGCGACGAGGTCTCGACCCGTGACCAGCTCGGTCACCGGGTGCTCGACCTGGAGCCGCGTGTTCATCTCGATGAAATAGATCTCGTCCATGGCATCCGCATCGACGAGGAACTCGACAGTGCCCGCGCCGACGTAGTCGACGCTGTGCGCCGCCCGGACCGCCGCCTCGAGCAGCCTCTCGCGGAGCGGCCCGGGCAGGTCAGCCGCCGGCGCCTCCTCGATCACCTTCTGGTGGCGGCGCTGCAGGGTGCACTCCCGTTCGCCGAGCGCCTGCACGGTTCCGTGCCGGTCGCCGAACACCTGCACCTCGATGTGGCGGGGGCGGCCGATGAGTTTCTCGAGCACCATCGCGTCGTCGCCGAACGCGGCCTTCGCCACCCGCCGGGCTGTCGCCAGCGCGGCCGCGAGCTGGGCCGGTTCGCGCACGGCCTCCATGCCCTTGCCCCCACCGCCCGCACTGGGTTTCACCAGCAGCGGGTAACCGATCTCGTCGGCTTGTCGGCGGATCTCGGCGTCGTCCATTCCCGTTGCGCTGAACCCGGGAACGACAGCGACGCCGTGGGCGCAGACGTGCTCGCGCGCTCGTGCCTTGTCGCCCATGATCTCCAGGGCGCGCGCGTCCGGCCCGATGAACACGATTCCCGCCTGTGCGCACGCCGCGGCGAGGGCGGTGCTCTCCGAGAGGAATCCGTAGCCGGGATGGATGGCCTGTGCCCCGGTGGACACCGCCGCCGCGACGATCGCGTCCACGCGCAGGTACGACTCGCCCGCCGGGGCCGGGCCGATGCGGACGGCGTCATCCGCCTCCCGCACGTGCGGTGCGTCGGCGTCGGCGTCGCTGTAGACCGCGACGCTGCGGATGCCGAGTGCGCGCAGCGTGCGGATCACCCGGCGTGCGATCTCGCCGCGATTGGCGACGAGGACAGTGTGGAAGCGGGTCATCCGGTCACATCCTGAACAGGCCGAAGCGGGGCTCGGGCAGGGGCGTGCGCGCGACGACATCCAGGGCAAGGCCGAGCAGGTCGCGCGTCTGGTCGGGGTCGATGATGCCGTCGTCCCAGAGGCGAGCTGTGGCGTAGTACGGCTCGCCCTGCTGCTCGTACTGCTCGCGGATCGGCGTCTCGAACGCGGCGCGCTCCTCGGCGGTCCAACGCTCACCGTGAGCGGTCAGCTGGTCCTCCTTGACCGTCGCGAGAACGGATGCCGCCTGCGCCCCGCCCATGACCGAGATGCGGCTGGCCGGCCACGTCCACAGGAAGCGCGGCGAATACGCCCGCCCGCACATCGAGTAATTGCCCGCGCCGAATGACCCGCCGATGATGACCGTGAGCTTGGGCACGCGCGTGGTGGCCACGGCGGTGACCATCTTGGCACCGTCTTTCGCGATGCCTCCCGCCTCAGCATCCGTACCCACCATGAAGCCGGTGATGTTCTGCAGGAAGAGCAGCGGGATGCCGCGCTGGTCGCACAGTTCGATGAAGTGCGCGCCCTTGAGTGCCGATTCGCCGAACAGCACGCCGTTGTTCGCAACGATTCCGACCGGGTGTCCGTGCAGCCGGGCGAAGGCGGTGACCAGGGTCGTGCCGTACTCGCGCTTGAACTCGCGGATGCTGCCGCCGTCGACCAGCCGCATGATCACCTCGCGGACGTCGTAGGCGGCGTTCACATCGACCGGCACCACGTCGTACAGGCTTCCGGTGTCGGCCGGCGGCCGCGACGGCTCCACGGTCCAGGCGGGCTCGGCGGGGCGGGGCAGCGTGGCGACGATGTCGCGCAGGATCTCCAGCGCGTGCTCGTCGTCCTCGGCAAGGTGGTCGACGACGCCGGAGCGGCGTGCGTGCAGCTCTCCCCCGCCGAGCTCCTCGGCAGTGACGACCTCACCGATCGCGGCCTTCACGAGCGGCGGCCCGCCGAGGAAGATCGTGCCCTGGTTGCGCACGATCACGGTCTCGTCGCTCATCGCCGGCACGTAGGCGCCGCCGGCGGTGCAGGATCCCAGCACGGCGGCCAACTGCGGAATGCCCTCGGCCGACATCCGCGCCTGATTGAAGAAGATCCGCCCGAAGTGGTCTCGATCCGGGAAAACTTCGTCCTGCTTGGGCAGGAACGCGCCGCCGGAGTCGACCAGGTACAGGCAGGGCAGCCGGTTCTCCAGCGCGATCTCCTGCGCGCGCAGGTGCTTCTTGACGGTGAGCGGAAAGTAGGTGCCGCCCTTCACGGTCGGGTCGTTGCAGACCACCATGACGTGTCGGCCGTGGACGAGTCCGATACCCGCGATCACCCCGGCTGCCGGCGCCTCTCCCCCGTACAGTCCGTGAGCAGCGAGCGGTGCGATCTCGACGAAGGGGCTGCCCTCGTCGAGCAGCCGCGTCACGCGATCACGTGGCAGCAGCTTGCCCCGCGAGACGTGGCGTTGACGCGACCGCTCCGGCCCTCCCTGGGCGGTCTGCGCGAGCCGCTCGCGAAGCTCTTCGGCGAGCGTCTGCTGTGTGACCGGCATCGCGGGTCCTCCTCGACTCACGAAATCTGGTGGCGATGCGCCTCCACGTCGGTTAGTGTTCACTAACCCGATGATTCAGGTTAGCGAGGATTAACCGAGATGACAATGCCTGGCACCGCCCGGGATCGCGCGAAGGCCGAGCGCACCGACGCGATCCTGCAGTCCGCCGCGCACCTGTTCGCGCAGCGCGGCTACTCCGGCGTCAGCCTGGAGGACATCGGTGCCGCGGTCGGCGTCTCGGGTCCCGCCGTCTACCGGCATTTCGCAGGCAAGCAGGCGCTGCTCGGCAGCGTGCTGGTGAAGGTCAGCCTCGACCTGGTCGACGGCGGGCGGGCGGTCGCCACGTCGGCGGTCGACGACGAGGAGCGAATGCGGGAGCTCGTCCGGTTCCACGTCGGATTCGCCCTCGGCAACGCCGACGTCATCCGCGTGCAGGATCGCGACCTCGCACACCTCTCCGAAGACGACGGCGCTCAGGTGCGCCGCCTGCAGCGCGAGTACATCGATCTGTGGATCGGGGCGCTCGCCGCCCTGCATCCCGCGGCCCCCGAAGAGTTGCGACTGCGCGTGCAGGCGTGCTTCGGACTCATCAACTCCACGCCGCACAGCACGCGGCCGGCGTCCCGCTCGAAGGGGACGACGGCCGCGGTGCTGGCGGCAATGGCGTATGCGGCGCTGACCGCGGCGAGCGACTGAGGCTCAGCGCCCGCCGTGCAGCATGGCACGGCCGGGCTCTTCGAGGATGTCGGCGATGTCCTTCAGGAACCGCGCGCCCTCCGCCCCGTCGACGAGTCGGTGATCGAAGGACAGACTGAGGGTCATCACCTGGCGCAACGCGATCTCGCCGCGGTGCTCCCACGGCTGACGACGCACGGTCCCCACCGCGAGGATGCCGGACTGCCCCGGGGGCAGGATGGGGGTGCCGGCGTCGATGCCGAACACGCCGATGTTGGTGATCGAGAACGTGCCGCCGGCGAGGTCGGCCGGGCTCGTGCGGCCGGACCGCGCCGTCTCGGTCAGCGTCTGCAGCGCATCGGCCAGACCGGTGAGCGAGAGCCGGTCGGCGTCGCGGATGTTCGGCACGATCAGCCCGCGTTCGGTGGCAGCGGCGATGCCGAGATCGACGTAGTGGTACTGCACGATCTCGCCCGACTCCTCATCCCAGTGCGCGTTGAGGCCGGGGTTGCGGCCGAGCGCGAGGCACACCGCTTTCGCCACGAGGACGAGCGGCCCGATCCGGTGCGCTGTCAGGGCGCGGTCGGCGCGCAGGCTCTCGATGAGCTGCATGCTCGCGGTGACGTCGACGGTGTGGAAGGTCGTCACGTGCGGCGCGGTGAACGCGCTCTGCACCATCGCCTGGGCGGTGTGCTTGCGCACGCCCCGCACGGGGATGCGGGTCTCCCGACGCTCGTCCGAGAGCGACGCGGCGGACGGTGGTGCGGACACCGGGACCTCGTCAGGGGCGGGAGCGGATGCTGTGGTGCCGGCGACCCCGACGCGCTCGGCATAGGCATCCACGTCCGACCGGGTGATCACGCGGTCGCCGACGTCGGCCGCGACGAGAGCGAGATCCACGCCGAGACGTTTGGCGTGGGCGCGGACGGGCGGCGTCGACCGCGGGCGCTCCCCCACCACAGGTTCGGCGTGCCCATGAGGCAGAGCGTCGTGCGGTGCGGCTTCGATCACCGCCGCGTCGGCCGCGGCTGCGGGTGAGGCGGCCCCGCGGCGCGCCCGGCGTGCAGGGCGTCCCGCGCTCGCGGGAGCCGCGCCGTATCCGACGAGGTTCGGCTGCGCCGCGTCGTCCGCGGTCTTCCCAGCCGGTGTGTCGACGGACGGGGCGCCGGCCTGTTCGGCATCCGCTCCGGCTGACGCCGGCTCCGCGGCATCCGCTCGCGGCGCGTCGCCGCTGCCCTCCCCGCCGACCTGGAAGGCGATCAGAGGCGAGCCGACCGCGACCGTGTCGCCGGCCTCGGCGTGCAGGCTCGTGACGGTTCCGGCATAGGGCGATGGCAACTCGACGACGGCCTTGGCGGTCTCCACCTCGGCCAGCGTCTGGTTCAGGGTGACGGTGTCGCCGGGCTGCACCAGCCACTGCACGACCTCGGCCTCGGTGAGCCCCTCCCCGAGATCAGGAAGCCGGAATTCCGCGATCATCGCTGACCTCCGTTCATGCCCGGCTCGGTCGCACCGCTCAGGCTGTTCGGCCGATCCATGACGCGATCGACCGCGTCGAGAATGCGGTCGAGGTCGGGGAGGTGGTGCTTCTCGAGCTTCGCGGGCGGGTACGGGATGTCGTGCCCCGTGACGCGCAACGGTGGCGATTCGAGGTACTCGAAGCAGCGCTCGGTGATGCTCGCGATGACCTCGGCTGCCACACCCGCCTCGCGGGATGCTTCGTGCGCGACCACCACGCGACCGGTGCGGCGGACGGATGCGGAGACGGTGTCGTAGTCCACGGGCGACAGCGAGCGCAGGTCGATCACCTCGAGCGAGAGCCCGTCGTCCTCCGCGGCCGCTGCGGCATCGAGCGCCGTGCGCACCATGGCGCCGTACGTGATCAAGGTGGCGTCTGTGCCGGTGCGCGCGACGCGCGCGAGCCCCATCGGAGGCGCGTCGGCCAGCTGCGCGTCGAGGTCGACATCTCCCTTGTGGTGGTAGAGCCGCTTGGGCTCGAAGAACACCACCGGATCGTCGCTCGCGATGGCCTGTCGCAGGCACAGATAGGCGTCCTCGGGGTTCGAGACGGCGACCACTCGCAGACCCGCGGTGTGCACGAAGTACGCCTCCGGTGATTCGGAGTGATGCTCGGCGGCACCGATGCCCCCGGCCCAGGGCACCCGGATGGTGATCGGCATCTTCACACGGCCCTGCGTCCGGTAGTGCAGCTTCGCCACCTGCGAGACGATCTGGTCGAACGCCGGGTAGATGAACCCGTCGAACTGGATCTCCACCACGGGGCGGTATCCGCGGAAGGCGAGGCCGACCGCGGTGCCGACGATGCCGGACTCCGCGAGCGGGGTGTCGATGACCCGCTTGGGGCCGAACTCGTCGAGCAGACCGTCGGTGATGCGGAACACGCCGCCGAGGGCGCCGATGTCCTCACCCAGCAGCACGACGCGATCGTCATCCCGCATCGCCCTGCGCAGGCCGGCGTTGAGCGACTTGCCGAGTGTCATCTCGGTCATGTCAGGCCTCCCCGTATGCCGCGAGATATGAGGCGTACTCGTCGCGCTGGCGCTGCAGGCCCGAGTGCGGTTCGGCGTACACACCGTCGAACACCGCGAGCGGCGGTCGGGTGACCATCCCGAGGCAGGCGGCACGCATCTCCCGCGCGGCGTGGTCGGCCTGTTCCTGGACGTCGGCGATGTGGGTGTCGGTGAATTCCCCCATGGCACGCAGATGCGCCTCGAGGCGGTCGATCGGGTCGCGGCGCCGCCACAGCTCCAGCTGCGCGTCCTCGCGGTAGCGCTTCGGGTCGTCCGCGGTGGTGTGCGGCCCCATCCGGTAGGTGACCGCCTCGATGTAGGCGGGCCCCGCGCCGGAACGCGCGTGTTCGAGCGCCCAGCGCATCGCTGCCAGGCAGGCCAGCACGTCGTTGCCGTCGACGCGCATGCTGGGAATGCCGAAGCCGGGTGCGCGCCCGGCGAGCGGGTACTGCGACTGCAGACCGACCGGTTCAGAGATCGCCCAGTGGTTGTTCTGGCAGACGAAGACGACCGGGGCCCGGTACGAGGAGGCGAACACCATCGCCTCGTTCACGTCGCCCTGGCTGGTGGCGCCGTCGCCGAAGTACGCGACCGCGACCTCGTCCGCACCGTCGTGCAGGATGCCGAGACCGTAGCCGACGGCGTGCAGGGTCTGCGCGCCGATGATGATCTGCAGCGGGGCCATGCGCAGCGCGGCCGGGTCGTACGCCGCACCCTCCTCACCGCGCCACATCCGGACGTAGTCGCCCGGCTCGGCGCCGCGCGCCAGCATCACGCCGGTCTCGCGGTAGCTCGGGAACACGAAGTCCTGCGGGGCGAGAGCGCGGGCGGTCCCGATCTGTGCGGCCTCCTGGCCCTGACAGGGCGCCCACAGCCCGAGCTGCCCCTGCCTCTGCAGGGCGACGCCCTCGGCGTCGATGCGGCGCAGCACGACCATGTCGCGATGCAGGGCTCGCAGTGCGCCCGGATCCACGTCGGCGAGGTGGGGGTCGAGTCGGGGATTCGACAGACGGGTGCCGTCCGGCGCGAGGATGCGCTCAGTGAGTTCCAGATCGCTGGCGGTGTCGACGATCGGAGTGGGGTGCGGTGACATCGGCGTCCTCCTGACGTGCTGCCCTTGTGGGGCGTTCACGGCGACCGACGGCTTCGTCGGCCTACTTGAAAGGGTACGTCCGCATGACACCCCGCTCAAGCATCCTCGCCAGCGGTGAGCATGTTGCGCAGTAATGGGACACCGATCCTGCTAGCGTGTGGCACTATGCCCACGCTTGATCGTATAGATCTCGAACTGCTCACCGCCCTGTCGGAGGATCCGCGGACCACCGTCGTGGCCCTCGCCGAGCGGCTGCGGCTGTCGCGCAACACCATCCAGGCGAGGATGGCCAGGCTGGAGCAGACCGGGGTCTTCCAGTCCTATGAGCGGGCGTACTCCACTGAGGTACTCGGCTTTCCGCTGCAGGCGTTCATCAACATCGGCGTGCGCCAGACCGAGCTGCCTCGGATCATCTCGGAACTGGCCCGCGTGCCCGAGATCGTGCAGGCGCACGGCTTGAGCGGGTCCGTGGATCTGCTCGCCCGCGTGGCGTGCCGGGATGCACGCCACCTGTTCGACACCGACGCGCGCATCCTGTCGATCGAGGGCGTGGAGCGCACCGAGACGTCGCTGGCGATGGGCGAGGTGATCCCGTTCCGGGTCGCCGGGCTCATCGGGCTGGCGAGACGGGAAGCTTGAGGAATCGCCGGATCGCTCCGGCGGCCTCGGCCGGAGTCTCGTAGTGGATGAGATGCCCGACGTCGGCGATCTCCACCAGTTCGGCGTGCGGGAACATCTTCGCCAGGCGCCGTTCCGCCTCGATCGGGGTGATGTCGTCCTTCTGGGCGGCGATGAGGAGCGTGTCGACCTCGATGACTCCCGCGAACGCCCGGACGTCGTGTGACACGCTGGTGACGAATGCGTCGTGCAGGACGTCTCGATCGGCGAACCGCGAGAAGTAACTGTCATGCTGAGCGTGGATGAATCGGCGCAGCGCTGGGTCCTTCGTCTTGGCCATCGCCATGCTCATCACCCTGACGATCACCGGGTTGCGCAGCAGCGCCGTGCCGATCGACTCGGGCAGGCGCGCGCCCAGGGTGTAGTAGAGGATCGCGAGCCGGGTGAGGATGCCCTTGGGGCCCTCGAGCGCCGGGGCGCCGATCGGATTGATGAGGATGAGCCGCGGCGTCTGCAGTCCCCCGGCGACTGCGGCCGACGCGACGATGGAGCCGAAGGAGTGACCGAGGATGATCGCGCCCGGTGCGACAGCGCGGACGAACTCCCGCAGCCAGCCGGAGTAGGCGGCGAGGTCGTGTCCGCCCGACAGCAGCGGCGGCGTCTCGCCGAACCCGGGCAGGTCGGGTGAGATGACCCGGACGCCGGGAAGGTAGGCGACCACGGGTTCGAGACCGTGATGCTCGCCGCGGAAGCCGTGCACGGCCACGATGGTGGCCGCGGCCTCTTCGGGCGCCGGCCCGTACACCCAGTACGCCGTCGTGCCGCCGGCGACCTCCACCTCGCGGCGCTCGACGGGAATGGCCGCGAGGCGCGCTGCATAGGGTGAGGCCGAGGACATCCCTCGATTCTAGGTCGGACGCCCGGAATCGCCGCGATGTCTGAGCCCGCTCCTACCCTGTCGGCATGACCCACTCAGCGCAGCTTCCGTCCTGGCTCACTCGCGTGGGCGTGTTCGACCTGGAGACGACCGGGGTCGACGTGACCCGCGACCGGATCGTCACCGCGCACGTCGGCGTGCTCGACGCGAGAGGACGCGAGATCGCCGCCCGCGACTGGCTTGCCGATCCGGGTGTGGTGATCCCGGAGGGCGCGACCGCCGTGCACGGCATCACCACCGAGCACGCGCGCTCGCACGGGCGTCCCGCCGCCGAGGTGGTCGCGGAGATCACCCACGCCCTACGCGTACTGATGGCGCAGGGCGTGCCGATCGTGGCGTACAACGCGTCATACGACTTCTCGCTGCTTGCTCACGAAGCGCGGCGACACGGGGTGCCGGAACTCGTCGGGCCGGCTCCGGTGATCGATCCTCTGGTCATCGACAAGGCCTACGACCGCTACCGCCGCGGCAAGCGCACGCTGGAGATCGTGGCGATGCACTACGCCGTCGCCTTGGATGGCGCGCACGACGCGTCCGCCGACGCGGTCGCCGCCGGTCGCGTGGCGCAGGCTCTCGCCCGGAGGTTCCCGCTACCCGACTCCCCACTCGAGCTGCACACTCGTCAGATCGGCTGGGCTCGTGATCAGGCCGCGAGTCTCAGCGAGTACTTCGTGCGGATCGGCCGGCTCGACCCCGACGACGTGCTCGACGGGAGTTGGCCGGTGCGCGAGTGAGGTCGTCCGCGCACGAGGATCGCCGGAGACGACGAAGGCCCCGCCGAAGCAGGGCCTTCGCGAAGAGAAGCTTTACTTGCCGAAGTTCTTGAAGCGCTGGTTGAACTTCTCGACGCGGCCGGCCGAGTCCATGATGCGCTGCTTGCCCGTGTAGAACGGGTGCGAAGCCGAGGAGATCTCCACGTCGACGACGGGGTACTCCACGCCGTCCAGCTCGATCTTCTTGTCGCTGGTGACAGTGGAGCGGGTGAGGAAGGTCTCGCCCGAGCCGAGGTCACGGAACACGACGGCCTGGTAGTCGGGGTGAATGTCAGTCTTCATGCGGAATCCTTGGATCGCGGAGGGTGTATTACGGAAAAGTCTGGAGGGTGCAGATGCACCAAGGGTCGATCTTATCAGTTCTTCGGCAGGCTCAGAAACCCGCGCTCACGACGCGGCTCGGGCGGCATAGCGGCCCTCGTCCGATGTCAGGGTGATCGGCAGGCCGAACGCCTCACTGAGCGCCTCGGCCGTCAACGTCTCCTCGATCGGGCCGGCGGCGACACTGCGCCCCTCACGCATCAGCATCACGTGCGTGAAGCCGACCGGGATCTCCTCCACGTGGTGCGTGACCATGATCATCGCCGGTGTGGTGGGCGAGGCGGCGAAGCCGCTGAGCAGGCCGAGCAGCTCTTCACGGGAGCCGAGGTCGAGGCTCGCGGTCGGCTCGTCCAGCAGCAGCAGCTCCGGGTCGGTCATCACCGCTCGCGCGATCTGCACCCGCTTCTGCTCACCGTCGCTCAGCGTGCCGAACAGCCGGTCGCCGAGGTGATCGAGCTTCCACTCGGCAAGGACGCGCTGCGCGCGACGCTCGTCGATGCCCTCGTAGCTCTCGTGCCAGCGGCCCAGCACCGAGTACGCGGCCGTCATGACCGCGTTCAGCACTGTCTCGTCGCGCGGCACCCGACGTGCCATCGCCGACGACGCGAAGCCGATCCGCGGCCGCAGCTCGAACACGTCCGTGCGCCCGAGTGTCTCCCCCAGCACGTTCACCGTGCCGGATGTCGGATGCAGCAGCGTGTCGGCCAGCTGCAGCAGGGTCGTCTTTCCCGCGCCGTTGGGCCCGAGGACGACCCAGCGCTGGTCGTCGGCGACCTCCCAGGTCACGTGATCGACGATATTGCGCCCTTCACGGCGCACCACGACATCGGCGAATTCCAGAGCGCTCGGCATGCCGCCAGCCTATCGGCTCACGCGGTGAGCTCTTCATAGAGCGCGCGGGTGGTGTCGGCGATCGCACCCCAGCTGAAGTCGATACGCGCGCGCTCGCGGCCGGCGGCGCCGTACTCGGCGGCTCGTTCCGGGTCGGAGGTCACCTCGGTGAGCACGGCGGCGAGGTCTGACACGTAGCGCTCCGGGTCGACGGGGGTGCCGGTGCCGTCCTGCACCTGGTCGATCGGCACGAGCCGGCCGGTCACGCCATCGGAGACGACCTCCGGAATGCCGCCCGTCGCGGTCCCGACGACGGCTGCCCCGCACGCCATCGCCTCCAGGTTGACGATGCCGAGCGGCTCGTACACCGAGGGACACACGAACGTCGTTGCAGCGGCGAGGATCGCCGACAGCTCGTCGCGCGGCAGCATCCGCTCGATCCAGATGACACCCTGACGCGTCTGCTGCAGCAGCCGCACCAGCTCCTGCACCTCCGCCATGATCTCCGGCGTGTCCGGCGCTCCGGCGCAGAGCACCAGCTGCACTTCAGGCGGCAGCATCTGCGCGGCCCGCAGCAGGTACGGCAGCCCTTTCTGGCGAGTGATCCGGCCGACGAAGACGACGGACGGGCGGTCGGGATCCATGCCGACCGAGCGCAGGAACTCCGGGTTGTCGACCGGTCGCCACCGTTCGACGTCGATCCCGTTGTGGATGACGCGCACGCGCGCCGGATCCACCCCCGGGTAGCTGCGCAGGATGTCCTGCCGCATGCCGGCGCTCACGGCGACGATCGCCGCGGCGTTCTCATAGGCGAGCTTCTCGATGCCGCTGGAGACGGCGTACCCCCCGCCGAGCTGCTCGGCTTTCCAGGGACGAAGCGGCTCGAGGCTGTGGGCGGTCAGCACGTGCGGGATGCCGTGCAGCTGCGATGCGAGGTGACCGGCGAAGTTCGCGTACCAAGTGTGGCTGTGCACGACGTCGGCGCCGGCGACGTCGCCCACCATCGCGAGATCGGTGCCGAGTGTCTGGACCGCCGGGTTGGCGCCGGCGAGTTCGGCGGGCGTGCGATAGGCG
Source organism: Microbacterium sp. (assembly GCA_031178475.1). Classification (GTDB taxonomy): domain Bacteria; phylum Actinomycetota; class Actinomycetes; order Actinomycetales; family Microbacteriaceae; genus Microbacterium. The sequence goes on from JAPSIX010000024.1 coordinate 15,696, forward strand.
TGCGTGCCGGGTTCGGAGCGGTCGGCGCCGAAGGCGCGCACCTGCACGTCGATGTTGCGACGGAGTGCGGAGACCAGTTCCGCGACGTGCACGCCGGCACCACCGTAGATCTCCGGCGGGTACTCCTTGGTGATGATGTCGACTCGCATGACTGAAACCTAGTACACGTCGGCTTTCGCCCTCTATGGTGGACGCATGTCGGCACCTAAGAAGGTTTTCGGGATCATCCTCGCCGGCGGCGAGGGCAAGCGGCTCATGCCCCTGACGGCGGATCGTGCCAAACCGGCCGTGCCGTTCGGCGGTCAGTACCGGCTGATCGACTTCGCCATTTCGAACCTCATCAACTCCGGTCTGCGGCAGATCGTCGTCCTCACGCAGTACAAGTCGCACAGCCTCGATCGGCACATCTCGCAGACGTGGCGGATGTCCTCGCTGCTGGACTCGTACGTGGCATCCGTGCCCGCTCAGCAGCGCCTGGGCAAGCGCTGGTTCTCGGGGTCTGCCGACGCCATCCTGCAGAGCATGAACCTCATCGTCGACGAGAAGCCCGACATCGTGGTCGTCATCGGCGCCGATCACGTCTATCGGATGGACTTCCAGCAGATGGTCGACGCGCATATCGCCAGCGGTGCGCCGGCGACCGTCGCCGGCATCCGTCAGCCCCTCGCGCTGGCGTCCCAGTTCGGTGTGATCGACGCCGACCCGGACGGTTCGGGGCGGATCCGCAACTTCCTCGAGAAGCCGACGGATGCCACAGGGCTGGCCGACTCCCCGAACGAGGTGCTCGTCTCGATGGGCAACTACGTCTTCGACACCGACGCTCTCGTGGCCGCGGTGGAGGCGGACGGCGAGGTGGCCACCTCCGGTCACGACATGGGCGGCGACATCATCCCCTACTTCGTCGATCGCGGCGAGGCGGGGTACTACGACATGAAGCAGAACGACGTGCCGGGTTCGTCGCCGCGCGACCGCTCGTACTGGCGGGACGTCGGGACGATCGATTCGTACTTCGATGCGCACATGGATCTCATCTCCACGCTGCCGGTGTTCAACCTGTACAACACCGACTGGCCGATCCGCACGCAGAGCGTGAACGCGCCGCCGGCGAAGTTCGTGCGCGACGCGGTCGGCCGCATCGGCAACGCCATCGACTCGATCGTGTCTTCGGGTTCGGTGCTGTCGGGTACGCACCTGGAGCGCAGCGTGGTGGGCCCGCGCACGCTGGCTGCCGGAGGCTCGACGATCACCGACTCGGTGCTGCTCGATCAGGTGCACGTCGGACAGGGGGCTCGGGTGCA